>JAILGY010000052.1:0-21887 GCA_024696325.1 bacterium
GGGAGTCCAAAAACAAAAAAGCCGGGCCTTGCGGCCCGGCATATTGTACAGCATCGATAATTCGAAAGAATAAATCTTAGAATTTGAAGCGGAGTCTGGTCTCAATGCGCCACAGGTCGCTGCCGTCGCCATCAGAAGCCAAGTTCTCCCACGCATCACCGGCGATCATGTAACCGCCAGCAAGGCTCCAGGTCAGGTTCTTGGTGAGCTTGTGATCAAGCTGCGCGTCGAACTCATAACCAACAGAGCGGGAATTTCCGTAAGAAGTTTCGACCTTCTTGTCAGAGTTGAACCATACGAAGCCAATGCGGCCCTCGGTCTGTTCGTTGAATTCATAACCCAGGTTAACATACACATGCTGTGCACCGTACTGGCCGATGTTGGGACCGTAGAAAGCACCTTCCCAGTCCAAGTTCTCCAACAGAGCCACAGAACCGGTCACGGTAGCATCAATATCAATGCCGAAGAAGTTGTTGATGTCACCATCACCCTTGTCACCGCTCATGTACAGGTAACCAATTTTGGCATAAGCGCGTTCAAGGAATTTGACACCGAGCTCAAGATTGGCCAACCATGCGCTGATATCCTTATCCGTGTCGCCGCTTACTTTACCGCCCTGATAGATACCATTGAAGCCGCCGAAGAAAGCACCCTGCTCAAAGGCACCGGAAAGACCAACCCAGTAGGTCCGGGTGGTATCATCACTCCACCACATATAAGGGATGGTATCATTGGACTGAACGCTTTCGCCAAAATCTTCGCCTGCATCCATGAAGTAAACGAAGAAGCCCAGTTTGTTGTTGTCAGCAATGTTCCACGTTACATCCAGGGCATAAAGATCATCGTAGAAATCTTTACCCGGTCCACCATAGCCGCGGGTGTTGGAAGATTTGTAGCTGTAGTCACCGTCATTGCGGAACCACGCCAGGGATACATCGACGTCACCAAAGCCACGAACCAGACGGACACCCATCGCGGTATCACAGAAGACCAGCGGATTCATTTCGGTATCCTGCAAGCCCATGTAAACCCGGGTCGCGGGATCGAAAGGAAGCTCGAAATCAAGGTAGGCCAACCAAATCTCGATGTTGGTCGCATCACCCTCGAAGCTACCACCGGGGCCGTTACGGGTACCGGTAGATTTGCTCTGACCGGCGATGGTATCAACCTCGATACCGAAGGTTCCACGAACCTTCTTCTCGTCGTCTTCAGCGATCCAGCTCAAACGAACACGCTGGCTGTAACGGAAGTCGGAATCTTTTTTATGCTTTTTGGTATCCCCGGTAGCATTGGGGAAAAAGTTGAAGGTGGAGAAATGTTCTCTAAAATCTCCCTTCATCTTCACATTGACGCCGGCGAACGCAGGCATCGCGATCAGCACGGCTATCGCACCGGCCAGAAAAACTTTAAAATTTTTCACTGTTGCCTCCTAACTGTAATAAATCAACACTGCTTTAAAATTTACTACGTTTCTCACCCCAAAAAGGAGAAAGCTTTACGACCGCGAAATCAACGACAAGCATGCCCTCTCTTTCACATCTGATTGATCGAGGCGTCGAACTCATAGCCGCAAGCAGGGCACTTCACACGCTGAACATCCGCCTGTTTGCCCGCGCAGGCGGTCAGAGAAACCATTACCCAAACAATCAGCAGGAACATACCTATCGCCTTTTTCATTCACCGTCACCTCCTTTCCAAAATTTTTCTTTCTATCCGGTCTCTCACGTTCTTTACATGAAGCTGCAAAAAAATAAAAGTTGTTTACTTGCCAACTCTCTCTTTCAAAAATGATGCCACTTCTTCATTCCGGCAAATATCCCTTGTCTTTTCAAAGGGTTTATTCATTTTCTCCGGTCTCTCCACCTTCCCCGGAAAACAACCGTCTTTTTTCTTCAACACACCGCAGATTTCTCCTGGAGCCGGGAGCTTTGCTTCCCTATCTCTTTTCCAAAAGATCTGCACTGCCCCTTCGTTCAGACTCTACGGAACATTTTCCGCCCCGGAAACGGCTTTTTCCGCCCACCGGATAATGTCATCCCCGGAAATCAGTCCGCCATCCCGCGCGACATGCAGTTTCGCATCCAGAAGCAGAACCCGCGGAATGAGATAGACATTGTAGTCCTCCATCACCCGGCCATCGTCAACGACAGCCGCGTAACGCAAGGGCCCCGGATCCCAGTGTTGCAAATAGTTACGGATCATGGCGTCGGAATCCTGTAAAAAGACATCTATAACCGCCACATCCATATCCGCCAGGCGCCGCGCAATCCGGGCGACCTCGGCGGACATCATCTGACACGCAGGACACCAGGTCGTTGTCAGCTTGAGGACAAGCGGCCGCCCGGCAAAAGCGGCAAGAGCAATTTCCTTGCCCTGGAGATCTTTCAGCGTAAACGCCGGAGCACTGCTCCCCTCCTCCAGAGCCACCGCGTTACCAGGCATCCAGGCGAAAAGCACCGCCACGATAAAAAAAGTTTTCAAAACTTTTACACTTACCATGACGCCGGCATCCGCTCCCTCAAACCGCCATCTGGATCGCATAACTCCAGAATGCCCGCACTATACACAATCATGGGCGATGGAACAAGAAACAAATGCTTTACAACACAACCGGTTGCATCCTGAACCAAAAAAACATCACGCGCCACGATGAAAGACCGTCTTTCTCCATTGTGCGATGTACAATCAGCGCACCGTCACGCTCACATCATGTCTACCACGCGGACAAAGCTGGCATTCACAGCCTTGGACAGTTGCTTCAAAACGCTTTCATCCACGCTGCTGTCCAGCGAAAAGACAACCATCGCCTCACCCGCTTTCTCGCGCCGTCCCAAATTCATGGAAGCGATATTGACCCCCGCTTCACCCAGAATGGTGCCAATCTTGCCCAGCATGCCCGGCCGATCCTGATAGGACATCACCAGCATGACGCCTTCCGGCTGGAAATCGGTGCGGAAATCACGCATCTGTACAATGCGCGGGTTGCCTTCGAACAAGGTGCCCGCCACAATCTTGCGCTCGCCGGAGCCCTCCACCGTCATGGTGATCAGGTTGGAGAAAAACTCCGATTCCGTGGAGCGTTGTTCGTCGATCTCCAGGCCAATCTCCTGGGCGACCATCAGAGCGTTGACCATGTTCACGTCCTGGGTCAGACGGCGGTTGAGCAAGGCCGTCAAGCCACAAACCGTCAGAGGCTGACAGTCATTCTCCGCCAGTTTGCCATTGTAGGCGAAGGTGATCTTCTCCGGATGGACCGGCGCCAGCTGCGCCAGGAAGCAGCCGATCTGATGCGCCAGATGGAGGTAGGGCTTCATTGTCCCCATCAGGGCTGCGTCGAACTTGGGCACATTGACCGCGCTTTCCATCGGTTTTTCGTCAAGATAGCGCAGAATGTCACGGCAGACATCCCTCGAAACATTGATCTGCGCCTCAAAGGTGTTGGCGCCCAGATGCGGCGTCACCACCATGCGCGGATGCGCAATCAGGCGTTTCACCTCATCATTGGGCGGTTCGCTGCTCCAGACGTCGAAAGCGCCGCCGTACACCTTGCCGCTCTCCAGAGCCTCCAGCATCGCGGATTCCTTGATGATGCCGCCCCGGGCGCAGTTGATGATGTACACGCCGTCTTTCATCCGGGCAAACTGCTCCTCGGAAATCATGCCCCGCGTTTCATCGTTGAGCGGCGTATGCACCGAGATGATGTCGGAACGGGTAACGATTTCATCCAGAGAGACCAGAGGCACGCCCAGATCGTCGCCGCGTTTCTTGGGGATGTAGGGGTCGCAGGCGATAACTTCCGCCTCAAAGGCCTTGGCCCGGGTCGCCACCCGGCCGCCGACCTTGCCCAGTCCGATAATTCCCAGGACCTTGTGCTTCAGCTCATGTCCGGTGAACGGCGAGCGTTTCCATGCTCCCCCCTTGAGATTGTTGCCCGCGTCCACCACATTGCGCAGCCTGGCCAGCATGATGGCCATGGTGTGTTCCGCCGCAGAATTGGTATTCCCGAACGGCGCGTTGACCACGATAATTCCCTTGCTGCTGGCATAGTCCACATCGATATTGTCGATGCCAACTCCCGCCCGGGCAACAAGTTTCAGTTTCTTGCCGTGATCCAGCAATGCCGCATCCACCGTGGTTCCGCTGCGTGTAATGATCGCATCGTAATCGGCCACCGTCTTGTACAGTTCCTCTTTCGACATCCCGACGCGGATATCCACTTCCACACGCGGATCCGCCCGCAACAGATCAATTCCAACCGGAGAAACATCCTCAGTAACCAGAACCTTCATTTCGACTCGACTCCTTGTGTTGATGTAAAAATAAATACGTTAAAGACCCGGCATCTGCCGAAGGCAGGTGCCGTTCCACTGTTTGACAATCAAAAAAACTTTTTAGCCCGTTATTTCACAATGTGAAGAGAAGCACGCGTGCCAGGACGGGAAGTGCCGTCATCCTGAGCGGTTCTCGGCGTCTTCTCTGTCGTTGCCCAGGCATCAACGACCGGCAGAATATCGCGTTCCAGCATGCCGGCCACCGCGTCGGCAACCGCGAGGCACTGCTTGCTGCATACCCGGCTGGCCGGACAGAGGGAACAATCGGATGTCCCCCCCGCAATCCGCAAGGCATTGATGACCATCTGCACACTTTCCGTCTGGTTCAGGGGAATAAAATACATGGAAGAATACTCTCCTTTCACATGAAAGTTTTTATGATAGCAGATCCCCATAATTTTGTCATTACCGGAAAAATCCCCATTCTCCCGCCTTCTTAAGAAAGGCCAGGCTGCCAAATTGGCAAACCACGTTCCGGAAAAGACGCATTTTTACCACACACGGTTTTGCTTGACAGCCCATGCGCTTTCGGCTATACAGCACAACGTTTCGTTTTTCGCCCAGGTAGCTCAGTCGGTAGAGCAGAGGACTGAAAATCCTCGTGTCGATGGTTCGATTCCGTCCCTGGGCACCATGCCAACATATTCAGAACCCCGTAAGACATCATCTTGCGGGGTTTTGTTTTTCCGCCCTTCCTTTCATGAAAAAGGCTGCACGCAAAACCGCATGCAGCCTTAAAAATGCCTATTTTTACGCCTCTTACAGGCTCAATGTTTCCGACAACGCCGGTAAAAGGGCGTTCCCATTTGCAGAGCCCTCCTCCGGGACGCTCCATTCCGGCGGAAGCACTTTCCGCCGTGACAACCGCTTACATTCTCAACGGATATATCGCCGCCAATTTCCTCCAGCGGCCGTTCCAGTGTCTTTTCCATATGCAGGGCCGCCACCTCGCCGACAAGCAGAATCCCCGGCGTCGGCGCATCCTGAGCCAGGACGGCGATATGCTCCAGCGGGCCATCGATCCGCCTTGCTCCATCCATCATTCCCCGGCACAGCACGGCCGCGGGCGTCTGCGGAGCCTTGCCGTGCATCATGAGCTGCCGGGTTATCTCACCAATATGATGCATCCCCATGAGAAAGATCAGCGTACCCGGCATCTGCGCCAGAGCCGCATAGTCAAGAGCCCGTCCATCCGCTCCGTGGCCGGTCACCACCGTAAAGGCCGCGGCCATGCCGCGATGGGTTACCGGAATGCCCAAAACCTCCGGCACTGCGATCGCGGAACTCACCCCGGGAATCACCTCGTAGGCGATGCCGTTCTCCTGAAGGGCCAGCACCTCCTCGCTGCCGCGTCCGAAGACGAAGCTGTCGCCCCCCTTCAGGCGCACCACAACATGGCCTTCCCGGGCCTTGCGGATGAGCAGCCGCGTGATCTCCTGCTGCTCCATGCTGTGCCGGCCATGGCGCTTGCCCACCGCAACAATCTCGCAGGAAGGCGGCGCATACGAAAGCAGGGCCTGATCTATCAGATCGTCATGGCAGAGGACATCCGCCCGCCGGATCGCCTGCAGGCCCCGCAGCGTCAGAGCGCCGCGCCCCGGACCGGCGCCGACCAGCAGCACGCAGCCCCGTTTTTCAGCGCCAAATCCTGTTTCTGACCTCATCGCAGAGGCTCCTGTAGTCCGCAAACGCGCCCTGCGCCCGGGCATATTTCCCCTCAAAGCAACCATACACACCGAGCCAATCGCCGCGAATTTCGGCATGGGCACCGACCGCCGCCGAGCAGCCGGCCCGCATCCCGCAAAACAGAAAGCGTTCAACGGCAAAGCGCCGCGCGGCCAGCGGATCCGTTATGCGCCCAAGAAGTTCCCGCGTCTTCGTGTCCCGCTCCCGGCATTCCACGGCCAAAATACCCTGGCAGGGCGCGGGCAGCATTTCTTCGATTTCCAGAACCCGCCCATGCAGCCCCGAAAGATCCAGGTCCAGACGAAGAAGCCCCGCCTGGGCCAGAAGAATGCCGTCGTATTCCCCCCGGCGGAGTTTCTCCACACGCGTCGGCACATTCCCCCGCAGCGAGCAAAAAACCGCGTCCGGGCAGAGACGGCGAAAAGCTTCCCGCCTGCGGGGACTGTCGGTGCCGATGCGCGGCCCGGGCGGCAGCTGTTCCCGCCGCGCCAGCAGCCGTTCCCTTGGATCCTGCGCCTGCGGAATGCCGCCGATCAGCAGTCCTTCCGCCAGATCGTAGGGCAGATCCTTGGCACTGTGCACGGCAATGTCCGCCTGTCCCGACAGAAGTGCCTCCTCGATGCCGCGGACAAAAAGGCCGTCTCCGCCGATTGCGGGCAGCGGTGACCGTGTATCGCGATCCCCTTTGGTCAACACAACAAGGGTTTCGCTCGCAATGCCCAACGCCTCCAGTTTGTCCGCCACAATTTTCGTCTGTGCCAGCGCGAGCCGGGATCCGCGCGTGGCAATCCGCAGCCTATTCATTGTCCTCCACAATTTTGAGCAGGGTTTCTTCCGGCGCCTCTCCCCGTGTTTCCAGAAGCGCATCCAGAAGCAGATGGCAAATTCTTCTTCTTTTGGCCTGAGCCGGCACCCGCCGCTGCACATACCGGCGCATCCCGTCCAAGCGCTCAAGCACCGTCTCAACACGTTCCGGAAGCATCGCCTCGATCTGCTCCCGCAGCAGGGCGGCATAGGCAGGGCTTTTGCCTGCCGTCGTGATGCCGATCACCAGATCGCCGCGCTTGACCAAGGCGGGAAACACAAAACCGCACAGCGCCGGATTGTCAGCCACATTGACCGGAATGCCACGTTCGACGCACAGGCCGGCGACACGCGCATTCAGCTCCGCATCGTCCGTTGCGCAGACGCAGTAATCCGCCAGCGCAAGGTCCGCCTCCTCAAACGGCCTTCGCAGCACCTTGATGCCGCGAATCTCGCTTCTTTCGGCGATCACCACGATCCGGTCGGTAAAGACCTGCAGCCGCTTCACCTTTTCCGCGGCCACAGCTCCGCCTCCAATGACCAGAAAGGTCTTGCCCTCAATATCCTGAAAAAAGGGGAAAAGCCTCATTTGCCCCTCGCAGGTCTGGGCGTCCGTCCGTGGGAGGCGGCCTTCTTTCTTTCCTGCCCCTTGAAGTTGTGCGGTTTTTTCCGGTTCACCTGCGGCTTCTGCGTTTGGGGAGGATGAAACTTCCTTCTGGGACGCACGGGGGGAGGAACAGGCGCCCGATCAAAGACGCTTTTCGGCACCCGCAGGGGCCTTGTACCCTGCGCCATGTAGAGCAGCGCCGGGGCCAGCTCCTCCGGCAACAGGCCGGTTTCTTCGGTCAGGCGCTCACAGGCGGCACGGTAAAAGCTCAGATCCTTTTGCGCCATCAACTGCTCAAGACGCGCCCGGAAACGTTCCGTGCGCTTACGCTCCAAATCCGAAGACTGCGGCACCCGTGTTTCCTCAATGCGCTGGCCGGTGACTCGTTCGATGATCTTCAGGTAGCGTCTTTCGCCCGGCGTCACAAACAAAAAGGCCTTGCCGCTCCTCCCCGCGCGGCCGGTTCGGCCGATCCGGTGGACATAGGGCTCCACATCCAGAGGGATGTCGTAGTTGATCACCAGTCCAATGCGCTCCACGTCCAGCCCGCGCGCCGCCACATCGGTCGCGACCACGATGTTCAGCTCGCCGCTGCGCAGACGCGCTATGGCGCTTTCCCGCAGTTCCTGGCTCATATCGCCGTTGAGCGCTGCCGACAGAAAACCCGCCTTGCGCAGATGTTCCGCCACCTCCACCGTCGCGGCCTTGGTGCGGGTGAAGATCAGCGCCGCCGGCTGCTCCTCCATCTCCAGCAGGCGTAAAAGCGCCTCGGGCTTCTGCTCTTCCTTCAAAAGAATGTAGTACTGACTGATCGCCTCCACCGTTGCGGTTTTGGACGCAATACGGATCTCCACCGGATCGTGCAGATGCCGCCAGGCAATTTCCCGAATCGGCGCCGGCATTGTGGCGGAAAACAGCGCCTTCTGACAATTGGGGGGAGCAGCGGCCAGAATCTTTTCCACATCCTCGATAAAACCCATGCGCAGCATCTCGTCGCCCTCGTCCAGCACAAGGGTGCGCAGGGCATCAAGCCGCAGGGCGCCCCGCTCCAGATGATCAATGAGTCGTCCCGGCGTCCCCACCACAATCTGCGCGCCCTGCCGCAGACCGCGCAACTGCGGCCCGTATGCCTGACCACCATAGATGGTCAGCACATGCAGGGCATCCAGATACTTCGCATAATCCTGAAAGGCCCCGCCCACCTGAAGCGCCAGCTCCCGGGTCGGCGCCAGCACCAGTACCTGCGGGGCTCCCAGCTCCGCTTCCACCCGCATCAGCAATGGCAACGCAAAGGCCGCAGTCTTGCCGGTACCGGTCTTGGCCTGCCCTATCAAATCCCGCCCGGCCAACAGCGCCGGAATTGCCTCAAGCTGGATGGGCGTCGGTTCCACATAGCCCAGATCACCCACCGCCCGCAGCAAAGGCTCGGAAATTTTCAAATCCGCAAAGAGTATTGCGCTCTCCATACAATGAATCCCCCACATACAAAGAAATCAGGTCGATACTCGCTATCAGCCTGATTTCGTTTGAATCCGCAAAACCATCAATTCTCCGGAACGTCAAATTCCCGGCAAAAATATCAGCGTTCCACACCCTCCACGGGAAAAGCACCTCCCGAACGATTTTCGCAGTCGCCGTCTCCCACCGGAAGGCAGGTGTTGCCGGACGGCAGGGGCGGAAGCGAGGAAGGCCCTGCTGCTTCCGAAGGAGCCGTCACCAGAACCGGCGCGGAAGAGAGAATCTGGGGCACTTTTGTGAAGCCCCGGGAGGCCAATGTGCTCTTGTTGATCCAGAGCCGCAACCGATCCGGCAGCGCAAGCTGCACATCCCCGGCCGCCGGATCTTCGAACAGTATGCGCAACACCATTGCGGCCTCCCCCCCCTCCCGCAGCAGGGGAAGCACCGCCGCCAGACGCCGATCATCTTCGGCATTCTTGCTTATCGGGATAAAGGCTATCTTTTTTTCAGGTTCCGGGACCTTGTCCAGGAGTTCCAGCACCACCTCCCGGCAACTGGGACAAGTCGGGGAGAAGTACACCTGCGCCGTTCCGGAAGTACCGGTCAGGCTCCAGGGATGCAGCAGTGCCTCGCGCGCCACCACCAGTGTGACATAGGCGGCAAGTATCAGCCACAGGCCGCCCAGACACCACAGGGGCGCCCGCCGCAGTTCCCGAAAGGAAAGCATCGCCAGCAGCACCGTCAATCCAAAGAGCAGAGCCGCCACCAGGCAGCTGGAACAGGCCCAGAACAGCCACTGGTAGGCCAGAAGTGCCATCTCTATCAGCAAACCGCAGACGATCGTCAGCGCCAGCAGCGCCAGCATCCTGCGATACGACCACCAGCCCTCTCTCGGACTGCGGTCGAAACCAGCTTCCTCAAGCAGGGCGCACAACGGTACCAACACCAGCATTGCCAGAAAGCCAACGGCGCCCAGGGCGTAGAGATTCAGCCCGAAAACCCGGTACCCGTGATAAATCGTGCAGCCCTCGGTCACGCAGAGCAGATTGGCGCCAAACAGGTTGGCCACACAGAAGGCCAGGCCGCACAGAGCGCAAAGCACGGCGAAAAGGACACGCCGCTTCATGAGTCTCCTCCGGCGGATTTCTCCGCGCCTTCCGGCGCGGCTTTCGCAGGCGCCGGCTTTTCCACCGGATGGTTCCGCAGATAACGGCGAATGCTGTTTAAAGCCTTGGACGTTATCGCCCATTCCAGCCACTTGGGACGCACCTCCGGTTCCGCGCTGCGGATAATCTCCACCTGATCGCCATCCATCAGATGGAAATCAAGCCCGCGATGCTTGCCGTTAACCATGCCGTACTGCGCGTGCAAACCAAGCTCCTCATGAATTTCAAAGGCGAAATCGAGCACGCTGCTCCCCTCGGGAAGCACCCGATCCGCGCCGGTAGGCGTGTAGACCCGGACATTGCTGGTAGCCAGCCGCAAACGTTCGACATCGACCACCGAGGCATTCCCTTCCAAAAGGGTCTTGACCAGATCCTGAAAACGCGCCTCGTGAAAATCGAAACCGGGCGCCAGCACACCGGAACGATTGAAACGGGCCAGCTTGTGCGTGGTGATCTCCACGCGCATCCGGTACTGATCCGCCTGGACCGTGGTGTGCAGAGCCTGATAGCCATGCGGAGAGGGAACGGTCAGATGATCCTCAAGCTTGCCCGGAATGGGCGGGAACATGCCATGCAGCAGCCCCAGCGCCACATAGGCGTCCATCGTCCGCCCCACATCGATCTCCATGGTGTACAGCTTGGGGAAGCCCCGATGAACGGCGCGAGCGGCCAGCAGCGAAAACGAACGCCAGCGATCGTTAACATGAACGCTGAGCCTGCAGCTCTCCAAAGTGTTGATGATGCGCCCCCGAATCTGGCGCAGCCACGGCTGCATCGTCATGCGCAGAGAGGCCAGCGTTTTCTGATACTCCTCATAGGAATCGGGCTCAAGCACCGCCAGGGAAAGCGCATCCAGCTCGGAGGCCACATAGCCCATGCCGAGCCGCAGGGCCAGCGGCACATAGATCCGCTCGGTTTCCTCGGCGATAAGCCGCTGCTTTTCCGGCGCCAGCGCTTTGATGGTCTGCAGATTGTCGATGCGGTCCCAAAACTTCAAACAGAGTGCCCGCACATCCTCGATGGCAGTCAGCAACTGGCGGCGGTAGGTCTGATTGCGCAGTGCATCGCGGCTCAAGTGCTCATCGTCCGCCTTGGTCAGCCCGTTGATCAGGAACGCGATTTTGTAGCCGAAATCCTTTTCAATCTCGGCCAGCGTCACCGGCGTATCTTCCACCACATCGTGCAGCATGGCAGCGCAGATGGAATCGAAATCCATCCAGTTGCGCGCCGCCAGATGCGCAACCCGCAGCGGATGGAAGATGTAGGGTTCGCCGGAACGGCGGAACTGGCCGTCATGGGAGCGGCGGGCGACATCAATGGCATGCAGCAGCAAATTCATCTTCTGATCGAGTTCTTCCTCGCTCAGGACCCCGCCATAATAGGTCACCAGCAGTTCCAAAGTCTCGTCTATCAGGTGCTGCTGCTGCACGCTTTCATTTACATTCGGATCAGCCATAGATTTGCTCTTTACCCATATGAAACCACCCGCTCCCCTGTCACAACATCCCTTCAGGACGGATGGAAATCCTTTCTGCTAACCTGGCGGCCACTCCAGCAACCGGCCGCCCAGCAGATGAAAATGGATATGTCCCACCGTCTGGCCGCCATCCCGCCCGCAGTTGTTGACGATCCGGAAGCCGCTTTCGGCAAAGCCCTGTTCCCGGGCCAGGCGGGCGGCCACCCGGAACACATGGCCGATCAGTGCATCGTGGCGTTCCTCAAGATTCAGGGCCGACACGATGTGCTCCCGCGGCAGCACAAGAAAATGATGCGGCGCCTGCGGGGAAATATCCCGAATCACGACCACCTGCTCATCCTCATAGACCGGTGGCGCGGGAATCTCGCCGGAAATGATTTTGCAGAACAGACACTCTTCTTTCGCCATAAGCATGCTCCTTTCCAGGAAGTCGTTTTATCCCTTGCGCGCCATGGAGGGGGAAAATTCCCTTTCCCCCATTGGCCGTCTGTCAAACCGGGTACAGAAAGGAATCCGTATTTATATTTTATTGCCCCGGCAAGGTACTGCAAGTTTATTTTGCATATCCGAGGTGGATAAGATATTCCACGTTGCCCTTGACGCCGGTAATCGGGCTTTCGATAACGCCGCGAATATCGCAGCCCCACTGGAGCGCCGCCTGGCGGATGTCCTCCACCACCTGGGCGCGCAAGGCGGGATCACGGACAATGCCTCCCTTGCCAACCTTCCCTTTGCCCACCTCGAACTGGGGTTTGATGAGCGCGATGACATCGGCCCGGGGAGCCAGCAGGGCCAGCGTCGGAGGAGCAACACGTACAAGCGACGTAAACGAGCAATCGATAACCGCGATATCGGGCGCGGCACCCAGCATCTCGGATGTCACCGCACAGATATTGGTCCGCTCCAGCACCACAACCCGCGGATCGGTGCGCAGCTTCCACGCCAGCTGCCCATACCCGACATCCACCGCAAACACCCGGGCCGCTCCATGCTGCAACAGGCAGTCGGTAAAGCCGCCGGTCGAGGCTCCGACATCCAGGGCAACTTTCCCCGCCACATCCACCTGAAAGGCCTCCAGGGCCCCTTCCAATTTGAGCCCGCCGCGCGACACGAAGGGAATGTCCTCCCCTTTGAGCCGCAGAGGCACATCCTCCGCAAAGCGCGTGCCCGCCTTGTCGCAGACCTGATCCGCCACCAGCACCCGCCCGGCCAGAATCAGCGCGTGCGCGCGCTCCCTCGAACCGGCAAGCCCCCGCGCAACCAGCAATTTGTCAAGCCGCTCCGTCATGGCCGCTTTCCCCCAAACATTCCTTCAAAAACTTGTGTTTTTCCCGAAAAAGGCGATGAGCGCCGCCTGCCTCCGGGCGGCGTTTCCTACCAGTGCCAAAGTTCCGGACGGGCATCGTGCAAGGCCGGGATCTTTTGACGGCACTGCGCAGTCAGCGCCGGATCGAGTTCCGCCACCAGCAGTTCCTCCGCTTCCGCGGACGCTTCCGCCACCACCTGTCCCCAGGGGTCAATAACGCGGCTGTGCCCGCAAAAGGCATGGGTCCCGCTCCCGCCCACCTGGTTGACAGCCAGCATCCACGCCTGATTTTCCACGGCGCGCGCCCGGGTCAGCACATCCCAATGGGCAAGCCGGACCTTCGGCCAGGCCGAACAGTCGGCCAGCACCTGCGCACCATGCTTTAACGCCAACGTGCGGTAAAGTTCCGGAAAACGCAGGTCGTAACAGATGGAAAGCCCCCAGAGACTGTCCCCGACAGCAGTCGCACACAAGTCCTCTCCATATGCGAAGCACTGCGCCTCCCCCGTGAGCGTGAAGAGATGGCTTTTGCGGTAACGGGCCACGAGGGCGCCTTCCGGGTTCAACACCATGCAGGCGTTGTAGAAGTTCTCTCCGCACCGTTCCGCAACGCCCCCAAGCACGAAAATATGTTCCCTGCGGGCAACGCCGCCCAGACGCTCCGCCACCGCTCCCTGCGGCCACACGCTTGCGCTCTTGCGAACCACATCCAGATCGTATCCGGTATCGCTCAGTTCGGGAAACAGTACCGCGCCGCATCCACAGGCGGCGGCACGTCCGGCGCAGTCCGCGATTTTTGCCACGTTGCCTTCAATATCGCCCGCGACCGCCTCAATCTGCGCCAGGGCCACTTTCATGATTTCTTCTCCTTTCGGGATTGTGTCACAGTGCGAATATAAAACAGGAAAATCCGGCAAAAAACGACAAAAAAAGCGGTTTGCGGGTCTTCGCCCGCCAACCGCTTTTTCCCCGGCTTTCCGCCGGATTTGGAATATTCGTCACATCATGCCGTTTTTTCGTCCGCAAACAGCTCGTCAAAAATTTCCCGCACGGTGCCAATGTGATCCGAGCGCCAGGCGTTGCTTCCGCAGAAGATCAGGCCGGTCTTCACATCACCCTGCTGCGCACGGTTGAGCGAATGCACAATGCAGTAGTGGGCACCGGTTTCCCGGTAAACGCATCTCTTCAGGCAGCGGCAGGGGCAGACGAAGCCGCGCTGGGCATCGTACTGTTCAATATAGGGAATGTTGTTCAGAATCGCCCGGCCCGGCAGTCCCACCGGACTCATGATCAGGCCGATCTGTTCCCTGGTGCAGTCAAGATAGGCCTGCTTGTAGGCGGCGTCGGCGTCGCACTCCTCGGTGCAGACAAAGCGGCTTGCCATCTGCACGCCATCGGCACCTTCCGAAAGCGCATGCAGCACATCGCCACGATCCCAGATGCCGCCCGCGGCAATGACCGGAATGTCATGTCCGGCAAATTCGCGCAGCCACGCCTTGACGCCCCGCACCGTACCATACTGATCGTACTTGCCGGTGCCGATGTCTTCGAAATGCTCGCCCAGATGGCCACCCGCCGTCTCCGGATCCTCTACAACCACCGCGTCCGGCAGACGTCCGTGACGCTCCCACTTGCGGCAGATCAGCTCTATCGCCTTGACCGACGACACGATGGGAACTATCGCCACCTCGGGGTAGTCCTTTACCAGTTTCGGCAGGGAAAGCGGCAGACCGGCCCCGCAGACAATGATATTCGCGCCGCCTTCACACGCGGCGCGCACGTTGGTGTCATAGTCGCTGACCGCCACCATGCAGTTGACGCCGATAACCCCTTCGGGCGCAATGGCGCGGGCCTTGCGCAGTTCCTCCTTCAAGGCCAGCGCGTCCGACTCGAAAAAGTTGCCGCCGTTGTAGGTGGGCAGATCCAGCCCCAAGCCCGCCGAAGCCACCACGCCTATACCGCCGCAGCGCGCCACATTTCCGGCCAAACGTCCACCGGAAATGCGCACCCCCATTCCGCCCTGCAGCAACGGATACGGAACCCGATACCGGCCAATCGTCAACCCCGCAAACATAAGCGTCCTCGCTCAAATAAAAAATTGTCCAGTAAATTAAAAGAGTTGTGATTCCCGTTGTGCAGTTTAGCAAAATTCATTTTTGCCGTTTGTAATAGTTGTGTAAAAATGCAAGTCAATCTGGAGAGTTAGAAATGCACATCCCGAGGATACTCAAAAAGGTCTTCCACCCGCTGGTCATCTTCATCGTTGTCCAGCTGGCGTGGTTTCTGGTGGTCTGGGTATGGCTGACCTGGTTTCTGGGCGGTCACAACCGTCTGCAGGAGATCACGGCCCGCTACTGGCCGGAGCTGACCAACAAAAGCGGCCTCAGCTGGATGGTCATGGCGGAAGGGCTGGTGCTGCTTCTGACCATTCTGGCGGGCGTTTACGTCATCTTCCTGTACTGGTCGCGCCAGTCCGCGCTGCTGCGGGAACAGAAGTCCTTCATCGCCCAGGTCAGCCATGAGCTGAAATCTCCGGTGGCCTCCATCCGTCTGCATCTGGAAACCCTGCAGCTGCGTCAGCCCCCGCCGGAACAGTTCGCCAAATCGCTGGACATCATGCTGGCGGAAAGCAGCCGGCTGAATTCGCTCATCAACAACCTGCTGGCCGCCAACCGCATGGAATTCCAGCGTTTTCCGCTGGCTCTGCGCCGCTGTAATCTCTCCGCTCTGACCACGGAATACTTCCGGGAGGCCGCCGGGCATTTCCCCGGAGAGCTCTCCACATCGATCGACGCGGATCTGGCGGCGCAGCTGGATCCGGAATCCCTGCGGCTGATTTTCCGCAATCTCGTGGAAAACGCCATCCTCTACGCGCAAGGTCCGCCGGCGCTCACGGTCACCCTGCGGCGCGAGGGCAAGTGGTGCCATCTGCAACTGAAAGACAAGGGGCGCGGACTGTCCTCCCAAGACCTGAAAAAGATCTTCCGCATGTTCTACCGGGTGCGCAAGACGGGCGACGGCATCCACGGCACCGGTCTCGGTCTGTTCATCGTCCAGCTGCTGGTGCGGCGGCAGCGGGGGAAAATCTGGGCGGAAAGCGCGGGCGAAGGCCAGGGCAGCACCTTCCACATTCTGCTGCCGCGCTGCGCCTGAGCCGGAAACAAGGAACACGCCAATGGACGGAAAATATTCGATACTGCTGGTGGAAGACGAGGAACATATCGCGCAGGGCCTGACCTTCAATCTGGAGCAGGAAGGGTACAGCGTCACCCACGCTCCAACCGGGCGGGAGGCCCTGAACGCGCTGGAATCGCGGGATTTCGCGCTGCTGATCCTTGACCTGATGCTCCCCGACATGAGCGGGCTCGACATCTGCCGCAGCGCCCGGAAACGCGACGATCGCCTGCCGATTCTGATCCTGACCGCCCTGGGCGACGAAACCCACCGCGTGGCCGGTTTGCAGCACGGTGCCGACGACTACCTCACCAAACCCTTTTCGCTGGCGGAATTCCTGCTGCGAGTCCGGCGGATTCTGGAGCGCTCCACCTGGTATCGTCCCCTGCCCGGATCGATCTACCGTTTCGGCCCGAACACGGTCAACCTGCAGGAGCAGAAGGCGATGACGTCGCAGGGCGAAATCGAGCTGACCGAAATGGAAGTCCGGATCCTGCGCATCTTTTTCAGCAAGGCAGGGGAAGTACTGGACCGGGGGGAACTGCTGGAGTCCGTCTGGAATCTCGCACCGGATACCGAAACCCGCGCGCCGGACAACTTCATCGCCCGGCTGCGCAAGTACTTCGAAGCCGATCCGGCGCATCCGGAATTCTTCCTGACGGTGCGCGGCAAGGGCTACCGTTTCGAAAACGGCGAAAACTGAAAAAAACAGCGGGATGCTCCCCGAAAAGAAGCATCCCGCAAAAAAATCGTTTTCCTCTACAGGCGCATTCTTTGCGCCTTTTTATTTTCAGAAGAAGATCTTGTTGAGCGTGTACTCCACCAGCCCTTCCGCACCCACGGCGATCAAATCGGGGATGATGTCCCGGATCATGTCCTTGTCCACAATGGTCATGACCGCAAACCAGTTGGGATCGTCGGCCAGCGAGGAGATGGTCGGCTTGTGCAGCGCCGGCAGCAGGGAAAGCACCTTCTCCAGGTTGTCCTTCTTGACGTTAAGCATCAGGGCGACCTTCTTCTCCGCCGCCAGCACGCCCTGCAGCATCATGGCCAGCCTTTCGACCTTGCGCCGCTTGAAGCTGTCCTTCCAGGCCTCCTTGTTGGCGATGAAACGGGTGGTCGTGGTGCAGACGGTGTCCACTATCCGCAGGTTGTTGGCACGCAGCGAGGAACCGGTCTCGGTGATCTCCACAATGGCATCGGCCAGATACGGCGGTTTGACCTCGGTTGCGCCCCAGCTGAACTCCACCGTCGCCTCCACATTGTGCGAGGCCAGGTAGCGCTTGGTCATTCCCACCGCCTCCGTGGCGATCCGTTTACCCTGCAGATCGGCGGCCGACTGAATCGGTGAATCCTGGGGCACCGCCACCACCCAGCGCAGGGGCTTGCGCCCCACCTTGCCGTAGATCAGCTCCGCCACTTCCACGACATCCGCATTGTTTTCCAGAATCCAGTCCAGACCGGTCAGGCCGGCATCCAGAATCCCCTCCTCGACATAACGGGCCATCTCCTGGGCGCGCAGCAAGACGCACTCAATCTCCGGATCGTCGATGGTCGGATAGTAGGAGCGCGACGCGCCCTCAATCTTGTAGCCCGCCTTGGCAAACAGCTCGAACGTGGTATTTTCCAGACTTCCTTTGGGCAAGCCTAAACGCAGCACACTCATGGTTCCTCTCCCCCCCCTGAAACAAAACGCATATTCCATGCAAAAAAAGTTTTTTAATGTTTTTTATAGACTTCCGCCGGATCGAACACCCGCTCGCCGACAATGTGCAGTTCGCCATTTTCCAGCTTCCGGAAAAAGCAGCTGTGGTAGCCTTCGTGACACGCCGCGCCTCCCACCTGCTCCACCTTGAAAATGACCGTATCCAGATCGCAGTCCACCAGAATTTCCTTAACCTTCTGGATATTTCCGGATTCCTCACCCTTGACCCAGAACTTTTTGCGCGAACGGCTCCAGTAGGTGGCCTTGCCGGTGGCCAGGGTCTTCTCCCAGGAATCCCGGTTGATGTAGGCAAGCATCAGCACTTCACCCGTCTGCCAGTCCTGGGCAATCGCGGGGATCAGTCCGTCAGCCGTCTTGGAAAAATCAAGTTCTACCATTGTTCTTCTCTCTCCTTGATGAAAATCATTTTCCGGTCTGTAGCAAATCGGAACAAATTTGTAATTCACTCATAAAATCATGATGTTGTCAACCGGTGTTTCACACAACTCCACGGTCCCCGCCAATCCGGATTCCGCCCTATTCTTTCAGTCCATGGGAGCGTGGTCCGCCAACCAGAATCTCCTTCTCCTGCCACAGGCTTTCGCAGCAGCGCATGCTCCAGTCAAGTTCGGCCGTCAGTTCCTCCGGAGTGTAGCCCAGGCGCCGCGCCAGGTAGCCGAAATCGGAAGAATCCGCCGGAGGAACCGCAAGATCGCGGGCATTGCCGCGCACCACCCGCAGCGCGTCGATCAGGCGCCGTAGGCAGCGGTACACGCGGCGGATGCGTTCGGCAAGCTCCTCGCCGACGATGCCGGCCTGCTGCAGCCGGTTCAGCGCCACCGCGGTGTTGGTCACCCGCAGTTCCGGAAGATCGTGCCCGTACCGGATCTGCAGGGCTTGAATGAAATATTCCAGATCGACCAGGCCGCCCGCCCCGTACTTGACATTGACGGCGCCGGGTGTCACGGATTCCGCAAGCTGGCGCGCGCGCAGACGGCGGATCTCGCCGATATCCAGCGGCGCTCCGCTGTAGACGAAGGCATCGCGCAGGGCCATCACCTCCCTGGCCAGCTCCGCATCGCCGGCCACCGGCCGCAGGCGCACCAGCGCCATGCGCTCGAACTGCGCCGCCCCGCCGGACGGCGCATAGTAGCGGGCGAAAGCCTCAAGCGAGGTCGCCAGCGGCCCCTTGGCGCCATGCGGGCGCAGCTGCAGATCGACATGGAAAATGCCCTCCCGCCGCGCCTTCAAATCGTGCACGAACAGACGGGCCAGCTTCTCGAAAAACCGGCCGTTGTCCAGCGCCGCATCGCCCGCGCAGACTCCCGCTCCCTCGTAGACGAAGATCAGCTCAATGTCGGAAGCAAAGCCCATCTCGCGGCCTCCGGTCTTTCCCGCCGCCAGCACCGCCCAGCGGCAGGGCCGGCCGTCCTCCAGGCGCGGTTCACCGCACTGGCTGGAAAGATGTCCGTAACAGAGCTGTGCCATGCGCTCCACCACCACGTCGGCCAGGTCGCTCAGCTCCGACGAAAAGCAGATATCGCCAATCCGGCCGGTAATGTGCTGCAAATCGACGCGAAACATGTGGCGGTCCTTGAAGTTGTTGAGGATCTGCACCCGCTCGTCATAGTTTTCGGCGCTTTGCAGTTCCTCGTCCAGCGCGGCGGCAAAACCGCTCCGGCTGAAGCTCTGCTCCAGCGCATTCCTGTCCGAAAGCAGCGGAAAGAGATTCTCATGCTGCATCCGCAGAAAATCCTCCCACAAAAAACGGCTGACGCCCATGACGGTCGCCAGCGTATTGAGCGCCCGCTGCGAGCTGATGCCGCCCAGATCGTCGGCCCATTCCCGCTGAAACAGCACCTGCCGCACCAGATCGCCAAACTGGCGCAGCGCCTGCCCGGGGTCCGCGGACAGGGGCAGCATGTGGGTAAACTGCTTGATAAGCGCGCAGGCGGCGCGGATCTGCATGAGCTTTCCCGGATCGTCGATCTTGCGGCGCTGCATGTCCTGAATCCAGAAGGTGTCGCGAACAGTGGTGCCGTCGGTGCGGATCTCGGCGTTTTCGATGTTGATCTCGAGCATGCTCAGCGCGTTGGCAAAGGAAAACAGAAAGCCCTGGGTGTCTTCGTAGCGAATATGCAGGGCGGTCAGATCCGGCGCGGCCTCGTTGTCGAAGCGGATGGCCACCGGCAAAAGCGGATGTTCGGGATGCGGACGGCCATGCATGGCGCTGCAGATGCGATCGATCAGGCGCAGGCGGGCGGCGGGCGCCTCCAGGCGCAGCAGCTCGCGCAGCTCCTCCTCGAACTCGTTCCAGAAGACGGTTGTCTCCGTAATCGTTTCCGGCAGGCTCACCTCGAACAGGTCGAGGACGGCGCGCAGTTCCCGGCGGGTGGTCAGCCGGGCGCGCCGGATGTCCACACCGGCCGCGGTGAACAGGCCGGCCAGCACCGAAAGCAGCCCGCGCCGGTCGGCGGCCGCGATGGTCACCCGCCATCTTCGATCCTCAATGAGGATTGTCCGCAACAGTACGGCGCCCGGACGCAGCTGCGCCGGCAAGGCCTCGTCCTCGGCGGTGAAAACCGGCATCGAAACAATATCGTCGGGACTTTTTTCACTGGTCATGGCAACTCCCATCTCAAGAACGGCCAAAAGCGCAGGACGCCCAAGGCCAAAAGTCACTGGAGGCATCAGGACGAACAGTTTTTCCCGAATGGGAAAAGTGTTATTATCGGGAATATTCCGGCGCGAATGCAATCCTGAAAAGTGCCGCGGAAGAAAGAAAAACATGCCATGGAACAACAGTTTAGCACCGATCAGCTTTTCATGCTGGAAGCGCTGCGGGAGGCGCGCCGCTCGGCGCTGCTCGACGAAGTGCCGGTAGGCGCGGTCATCATCCACGATGGCGCAATCATCGCGCGCGGCGGCAACCGGCGTGAAACCGCGCAGGATCCCACCGCCCACGCGGAACTGATCGCCATTCGGGACGCCGCCTCGGCCCTGGGCTCCTGGCGGCTGTGCGACTGCACGCTGTACGTCACGCTGGAACCCTGCACCATGTGCATGGGGGCCATCATTCTGGCGCGCATCCCACGCCTGGTGTTCGGCTGCCGCGATCCGCGCGCGGGCGCGGCCGGTTCCGTCCACAACTTTTCCGCGGATCCGCATTTCAACCATCGCGTGGAGGTCACGGAGGGCGTTCTGGAAGAGCTGTGCGGAAATCTGCTGAGCGGTTTTTTCTTTTCCTTGCGCGAGCGCAAAAAAGCTGTTACTTAAGCGAAATAACCTGCGGAGAGGTGTCCGAGTGGTTGAAGGTGATTGCCTCGAAAGCAATTGTACCGTCAGGTACCGGGGGTTCGAATCCCTCCCTCTCCGCCAAACTGCTTATTTTCAATGCCCTGCATGGTTTCAAAAGCCTTGCGGGGCATTGTTTTGAGATGCTCCCCCCAAAAATGGACAGCTATACAGATCCTGCCCGTCGTTGAACAAACGGGAACACCTCAGTGTTCGATGACAACGAAAACCCAATCAGGCAAGAGCAGAAAATCGTGAAGTAACCCCCTTATGCAGTTGCCACTGGAAAATTGTTGCTTGATCAGCTTTTTTATTATAATCCTTTTTACAAGGAAACAATGAAAAAAGGAGTACAAAATGTCTCAGGCAACGCAGGTAAAACCCGAACGCAAGCGGGTAAGCATAACGTCAAAAAGGCAGTTTACGATTCCGCAAAAATTTTTCACCCAGCTTGGCTTTGACAAAGAAGCTTTTTGCACGCTTGGCGACGGAATGCTCATCATCCAGCCTGCACAGTCCGTGGACGATGGCGAATTCTCCGAACAAATACTGTCTGACTTGGTTAGGGAAGGCTTCACGGGAGAAACCCTGCTGGACGAGTTTAAAAAACGACGGAATAAAATACGTCCCGCAGTCGAATCTTTGCTTGCCGAAGCGAAAGCTGTTGCAATGGGAAAGGGAGAGTATTCCACATACAGCGACATTTTTGGCAGTGAAGAATGAATTATGGCAGAATTGGGCTCTTCATGGGTAAATGTGGGTGAAAAGCACCTATAATCTAAGTAATTACGTTGTCTTATGCAGAGTTAATTTTTCTACCCGGAAGAGGCACCTTCAAATTGGAGCAAACGAGGTATACCATATCCAGCATATTTTGGA
>JAILGY010000022.1:0-9133 GCA_024696325.1 bacterium
CAGGATCTCGCCCACCCGGTAATCTTCCGGAGCGCGGCACAGACGGTAACCGCCGCCCTTGCCGTGCTGCCCTTCCACCAGCCCCGCCTTCGTCAAAAACGGCATGATCTTTTCCAGATACTTTAAGGAGATCTCCTGCCGCGCCGCCACGTCCTTCATCGGAATATAGTCGGCACTCGGATGCTCCGCGAGATCAATCATCACCCGCAGAGCATAACGGCCCCTGGTCGAAATCATCATCAACGTCAACCTCTTTCCTCGCCAGAAAGGGCGGAACGGTCACCGAACACACCATATCCGGCAATCAGGCAAAAATTTTTCAATCCCTCGGCACGGCCAGCATCCGCTCCAGCGAGCCCTGGGCCCGCCGGCGCACCTCTTCCGGAACCGTCACCACCGGCTGCATTGTCTCCAAGGCCCCAAGCACGTCTTCCAACCGTGTCAGTTTCATGTTGTGGCACAGCAAACTGGCTTCGGGGAAGATAAACTCCTTCTCCGGATTGGCACGCCGCAACTGGCAGAGGATCCCCCGCTCGGTCACAACGACAAACTTGCGCGCGGAGCTTTTGGCCACAAAATCCAGCATTCCGCTGGTGGAAAAAATATGCTGTACCAGATGCAGCACTTCGGGGCGGCATTCGGGATGCGCCAGCGAAACCGCATCCGGATGCGCTTCAATTGTCTTGCGCACCGCTTCCGCCGGAACGCTGTCATGAATCGGGCAGCAGCCGTCCCACAGATGACAGGTCTTGTCGGCACGCGCGGCGATATAGGCGCCCAGG
The DNA here is from genome assembly GCA_024696325.1 of bacterium. Classification (GTDB taxonomy): domain Bacteria; phylum Desulfobacterota; class Desulfuromonadia; order Desulfuromonadales; family JAAYDE01; genus RGIG7977. Next base: position 783 of record JAILGY010000022.1, read on the forward strand.
TTGCGATCCGGCGCCAAAATAACTTCCCGTTCCGGAAGCGACTGCACCACCCTCAGTGCGTTGGCGCTGGTGCAACAGATATCGCTTTCCGCCTTGGCCGCCGCGCTGGAATTGACGTACAGCACCACCGGCGCCTGGGGATAGCGGGCGCGCATCTCCCGGATGCGCTGTGGCGTGGCGGTATCGGCCAGTGGACAACCGGCTTCCATGCGGGGCAGCAGCACCGTTTTCTGCGGGGAAAGGATGGCCGCCGTCTCGGCCATGAAGTACACACCACACAGGACAATGACCTTTTTGTCGGTCGAGGCGGCATGAACCGCAAGAGCCAGCGAATCGCCGACAATATCGGCAATTTCCTGCACGGCGTCCGGCTGATAATTATGTGCCAGAACAAGGGCGTCACGCTCCCGGGCCAGACGCTGAATTGCGCTTTTGATGTCGCTCATGGGGATACCTCCTTCTTTGGGGATGGTCAAAAAGCCAGCCCCCCTGCAGAGGGGGCTTCTCGCTGACATCGTTTCCGGACAAGGTAAACAACCTTGCTCCGAATGGCAAGACGGGCGGCCTCAATCCGTAAACAACGGCGTGGAAATATAGCGCTCGCCGGTATCGGGCAGCAGGACGACAATGGTCTTTCCGGCATTCTCCGGCCGCTTGCCCAGCTGCAGGGCCGCGTACAGCGATGCTCCCGAGGAAATTCCCACCAGAACCCCTTCGGTCTTCCCGATGAGACGCCCGGTGTTAAAGGCATCCTCGTTGCTGACCGCAATAATCTCGTCGTAAATCTTGGTATCAAGAACCTTGGGCACAAAGCCCGCCCCGATGCCCTGAATCTTGTGGGCGCCGGAAACGCCGGTCGAAAGCACGGCCGAGGACTGCGGTTCCACCGCAACAATGCGTACATCACCCTTTTTCGATTTCAGATACTGGCCCACACCGGTCAATGTGCCGCCGGTGCCGACACCCGCAACGAAAATGTCGACTTTGCCGTCGGTATCCTCATAGATCTCGGGCCCGGTAGTCTCGTAGTGTGCCCTGGGATTGGCGGGATTTTCGAACTGTCCCGGTATGAAACTGCCCGGTATCTCCTTTGCCAGCTCCTCGGCCCGCGCGATGGCGCCCTTCATCCCCTTGCTGCCCTCCGTCAGTTCCAACTGCGCGCCGTAGGCCTTCATCAGCAGCCGGCGCTCCACCGACATGGTTTCCGGCATGACAATGATCGCGCGGTAACCGCGGATGGCGGCCACCGCCGCCAGGCCGATACCGGTATTGCCGGAAGTCGGTTCTATAATCGTCGCTCCGGGGTGCAGGCGCCCGCTCTGTTCCGCCTCATCGATCATGGCCTTGGCGATGCGGTCCTTGACCGAACCTGCCGGATTGAAATATTCGAGTTTGGCCAGAATGCGCGCGCCGAGTTTTTCCTGCGCCGCAATGCGTCCCAGTTCCAGCAGGGGAGTATGACCTATCAGTTGATCCGCGGAAGTGTAGATACGAGCCATAACAAACTGTCTCCTTTTTTTCGTTTTATTTATATTGCCTGTTCAAACATGTATCATTTTTCAGCTCAGCGCCGCAAAACCCTGACGCAGATCCTCAATCAGATCCTCGACATGCTCGGTACCGACGGAAAGCCGCACATCTTCCGGCCGGATACCGGATGCAAGCAGCTCCTGTTCATCCAGCTGCGAATGTGTGGTCGATGCGGGATGAATGACCAGCGACTTGACATCCGCCACATTCGCCAGCAACGAAAAAAGTTTCAGGCTTTCGCTGAACTTGCGGGCCGCCTGCGCTCCGCCGCGAATACCGAAAGTGAAGATCGAACCCGCTCCTTTCGGGAAATAGCGGTCGTAGAGCTCCTTTTGCCGCCCGCCGGCCAGCGAAGGATGATTGACCTTCAGGACCTGCGGATGATCTTTCAGGAAATCCACGACTTTGAGCGCATTTTCCACATGCCGTTCCACACGCAGCGACAAGGTTTCCAGCCCCTGCAACAGCAAGAAGGAGTTGAAGGGAGAAATGGTGGCGCCCTGATCCCTCATCAGCGTGGTCCGCAGCTTGACAATATAGGCCAGATTGCCTACCGCTTCAGCAAAGACGATACCATGATAGGAGGGATTGGGGTTGCAGAGTCCCGGGAACTTGCCGCTGGCTTTCCAGTCGAAGCGGCCGGAATCGATAACCACACCGCCCATGACGGTGCCGTGACCGCCGATAAACTTGGTGGCGGAATGCACCACGATATCCGCGCCGTGTTCGATGGGGCGCAGCAACCAGGGCGTGGCAAAGGTGTTGTCCACGACAAGCGGTATGCCGTGGCGGTGCGCAATGGCCGAGACCGCCTCAAGATCCACCAGATCCGAGTTCGGATTGCCCAGCGTTTCCACATAGAGCAGCCTGGTGTTGTCCCGGATCGCCCGCTCGAAATTTTCGGGATCGTCAGGAGAGACGAACGTTGTTTCAAGGCCCTGTTCACGGAGCGTATGGGCAAAAAGATTGTAGGTTCCGCCGTAGAGGTTGGTGGCGGAAACGATGTGATCACCCGCCCGCGCGATGTTCTGCACCGCATAGGTAATCGCCGCGCTGCCCGAGGCGGTGGCCAAAGCCGCCGCGCCGCCTTCCAGCGCCGCAATGCGTTTTTCGAAGACGTCGGAGGTGGGGTTCATCAGCCGCGTATAGATATTGCCACCTGTCGTCAGTCCAAAACGTCCGGCTGCAGTAGCGGAATCGGGGAAAACATAGGATGTCGTGGCGTAGATGGGCACCGCGCGCGCATCGGTCGCGCTGTCGGGCTGCTCCTGCCCAACGTGTAACTGCAAGGTTTCAAACCGGTACTGTGTCATGATCGTTTCCTTTCTCTTCACAGGAAATATATCGTCAAAAAAAATTATTACCTACCTAAATAGTAGGTAAATAGGACAATACCCTTTCCAGGAGCGTTTGTCAAACTTTTCTCTGCAAAAAAAATCGGGAAAGGATTTTATTTTTCCTTTCCCGACCAAATGTTGAAAAACTTTGGCAAAATGCCAATAAAAGTTCATAATGTTCTAGCTTGGAGAATTTTATTACTTTTGTTCCCGAAACCAACTATGAACAATAGATCCTTTTCGTTTGCCTCCCTGAAGGGCGATATCTTCGGCGGCTTTACAGCCGGTATTGTCGCCTTGCCGCTGGCGCTGGCCTTTGGTGTTGCCAGCGGTGCCGGCGTCAATGCTGGTCTTTACGGTGCTATCGCTTTGGGATTTTTCGCCGCGCTCTGCGGCGGTACTCCCACCCAGATCTCCGGACCAACCGGGCCCATGACCGTCATCTTTGCCTCCACCCTGGCGGTCTTCCCACCCACGGCGTCGGGCGAACTCTCTCCGGCCATTTTCACCGTGGTCTTCCTCGCCGGAATGCTCCAGATTCTCTTTGGCTGGCTGAAACTGGGCGGATTCGTCCGCTATATTCCCTATCCGGTCATTTCCGGTTTCATGAGCGGCATCGGCGTCATCATTATTCTGCTCCAACTGCACCCGCTCCTGGGTGTGCCAAGCGTCAGCGCCCCTCTGGACGCCATAATGCGGCTGCCCGGGGCGTTCCAGCATGCGGATCTCGCCAGCCTGGGATTGGGCTGCCTCGCCATGGCCATTGTCTTTCTGACCCCGGCCCGGGTAACCCGCACGGTGCCATCGCCCTTGCTGGCACTGCTTGCGGGCACGCTGCTTGCCGTGTTTCTCCACCTTGACGTACCAAGCATCGGCGAGATCCCTTCCGGACTTCCCCAACTCCACGTACCGTTTTGGGGCCTCGGCCACCTTACCTTGGCACACATTCAAAAGCTGGTGCCGCTGGCGCTGGCACTGGCAGTTCTGGGTTCCATGGACTCTCTGCTCACTTCGGTGGTGGCCGACTCCATGACCAAAACCCACCACCGTTCCAACCGTGAGCTGGTAGGCCAGGGCATCGGCAACATGGCCGCAGCGCTTGTCGGCGGCCTGCCCGGTGCCGGCGCTACCATGAGAACCGTCATCAACATCAAGGCCGGCGGCACCACCCGCATCTCCGGCATGATGCATGCGCTGCTGCTCACCGGTATCCTGCTGGGACTGGGCAAATATGCCGCCCATATCCCCATGGCCGTACTGGCCGGCATCCTCATCAAGGTGGGCATCGATATCATGGACTACAGGCTGCTCAAGCTCGCCCGCTGTGTGCCTAAACAGGATTTCGCCGTCATGGTGACGGTTTTTCTGATCACCGTCTTCGTCGATCTGATCGTGGCGGTGGGAGTGGGTGTAACGCTGGCAGCCTTGCTGATCTGTTACCAGATCGCCCAGCAGGCCCGGATTCAGGTAGAAGACGCCTCAAGCCCATGGCAAAACGATCTGGAACGTGACATCGAGAGCAAAACCCGTCACAGCATCCGGGTCATTACCATCAACGGCCCCTTCTTCTTTGGCAGTACCGCCAGAATGCAGGAAAACATCAACGCGCTCATCGGCGCCAAGGTGGTGGTCATCAACTGTCTGGCTGTGCCCTTCATCGATCTTTCCGGCTACTTTACCCTGAGCGAGATGCTCTCCGGTCTGATCCACGAACGGATCAAGCCCATCATCATCTTTAAAAACGACACTGCCATGTACAACCAGATGATCGATTTGGGCTACGGCAAACTGCTGGGTGAGGACGGCATTCAGAGCAACTACAACAGTGCGCTGAACCTGGCCGGAAAGTACCTGGAAGAAATCCATCAAAAAGAAGAGGAAAAAAAGGCGCGCAAACGCGGGGAAAAAACGGGGCAGACGACGTAAGGAAGGTCAGCCCATGTCGCCCCAGATCAGTTGGATCCAGGCGGCCAATACCATACCGGCGGTTTCCGTGCGCAGAATGCGGGGGCCCAGCGTAACCGGCAGAAAGCCAAAATCCTGCGCAAGCGCAACTTCGGATGCCTCAAAGCCGCCTTCGGGCCCAATCAGGACCGCAACCGACGAGGGCGAAAAGCTTTCCGCAAGGCTCGACAGACTCCGTCCGCCCTCCTCCCAGGCCACAAGCCGCATCTCGGCGCTCACCTGCGAAAGCGCCTGTGCAAGCGGCAGGGGCGTATCCACCTGCGGCACCTGCGCCCGCCCGCACTGACGCGTCGCCTCCGTCACAATCCGTTGCCAGCGCTCCAGACGGCGGCCTTCACGCGCCGCATCGCGTACCGGAACGCTGCGGGCGGTCAAAACCGGCGTCAGACGCGCGGCTCCCAGTTCGGTCGTCTTTTGCAGCACCAATTCCAGCTTGTCGCCCTTGGGCAGTCCCTGCAGCAGATGTACCTCAAGTGCCGTATCCCTGTGGCATTCCCGTTCACAGACCACAAGACGGGCGCAATCTTTCTCCGCCCGCTCAAGCCGGCAGCGCAGCCACAAGCCACGCCCGTCGCCAACCATCACCTCCGCCCCCACCGGCGTCCGCAGCACCCGGCAGAGATGATGAAAGGGCGCGCCACTCAAGATTATTGCATCCCCAGCCAAAAGTTCCGGAGGTACCAGCAGCCGGCGCATGGTCAGAGCACTCCATAACGCACACAACACCAGTCGTCGAGCTGTATCGTTTCTCCCGGCGTTTCAAAAAGCGGATCGAAGCACTCGCGGACCAGGGCCGCCTTTTCCGGCAGAATACCGGAGAGAATCAGCACGCCACGAAGGTCCAGCAACCGCCGCAGATGCGGTGCCAGCCGTACCAACTCTTCGGCAAGAATGTTGGCGACAACGATATCAAAGAGGCCATCCAGCTTTTCGATCGGTGTGGCGCTCACCTCAATCGCTTCGGAAAGCCGGTTGAGCGCGATGTTGTTCCGCGCAACCTCACAGGCCTGCTCGTCAATATCAACGGCCAGCACCGGCCTGGCACCCAGCAGGGCCGCGGCCATTGCCAAAATGCCGGAACCGGTGCCGACATCAAGCACGCGGCAGGGAGAAACGGCTTTCTCCACCGCTTCGGCCAGAGTTTCCAAACAGAGCCGCGTGGTGGCATGTGTGCCCGTGCCAAAGGCCATTCCCGGATCGAGACGCAGCAGCGCAGTCTGCCCATCATCCTCGACATCTTCCCAGGTAGGGCAAACCAACAGGCGTTTGCCCACGCGAAAAGGCCGGAAATGCTGCTTCCAGCCCTCGGCCCAGGCCTCATCATGTACCGGGCTTATCTTGAAAGCGGGAGGGGTCCAACCTGGCGTAAAAACAGCAACCTCGTTCAAGGCCGATTCAATTTTCCCCTTCAGTTCAGCCTGCGGCGCAAAATAGGCGCGGATGGAACATAAGGGGGCATAGTCCTCGCGCGGATCAGGCGGCACGAAGGTATCAAGCTTGCGCTCCTCCACCACCACGCCGCACGAACCCGCTTCCTTCAGTATTTCGCACACCAGATCGACCCAAGCCGCCGGCACCGGCAAGGTAACTTCCTGCCATTCCCGATTCATAAATCTTCCTCCCTGCAACAAGTGAGTTGTCTTTTAACGATTCTTTGCCGATAATATTTTATTTTCAGCCGGATGCCTTCCGCATCCCTTTTCTTTCTCCCCACACGAAAGGTATGGAACGAAAGCGGCATGAACGAAGCTCCCTTTATCTATCTGTTTTCCGACGCCACCGGTGAAACCGTGGAAACGATGGTGGACGCCGCCCTCACCCAATTCCCCGTGGACAACATGCAGATCAAACGCGTCAGCAACCTGCGTTCGGCAAACCAAATCCGCACAGCGCTGGAAACGGTCCTGCTCAACAGGGGCATGGTGGTCTACACCATGGCCGATCAGGAGTTGGCCAACATTGTCCATGAAGAATGCGACGTGCGGAAAATTTTCTGTATCGATCTGTTCACACCGCTTCTGATGAAGTTGTCCGCCTATCTCGGATGCCCGCCACGTGGTACGCCAGGACTGCTGCACAGCGTCAACGAGCGCTACTACCGGCGGATAGAGGCGGTGGATTTCTCCGTCAAGCACGATGACGGCCAGGAGCTGCGCACCCTCTATCTGGCCGACATTATCCTGATAGGCGTTTCACGTTCCAGCAAGACGCCGCTTTCCATGTATCTGGCCAACAGTGGCTGGAAGGTGGCCAACGTGCCCATCATCAAGGGCATCGCCCCGCCGGAGGAGCTGTTCAGCGCCGCCCGCAACCGCGTGGTTTGCCTCACCATCGATCCACAGCGACTGCTGGAACTGCGCATCGCCCGTCTGCGCAACCTCCACCAATGCATCGACAGTGTCTACGCCAACCTGGAGCAGATTATTGAAGAGCTGGATTTTGTAAAATCGCTCTGCAAAAAACAGGGATGGCCCATGGTTGACGTTTCGGAAAAGGCGGTGGAGGAAACTGCCAACGACATTCTTACCAAACTGCGATTAAAGTAGTGGACGTGTCCGGAAAAGCGCTGCTGAAAGAAGTCCGCCCCATGACACTGAATATTCTGGTCGCAGACAAGGATCCCCTTGATTTCGCGCGTATCAAAAAGGCATTGGAGGCAACCGGCGCCACGGTTGCCCATATGGAGAACGAGCCGCTTCCTCCGCAGGGCAGCTACGACATCATCCTGATCATCGGAACGATTCAAAACGAAAGCGGGAGCAGCCTTCTGGAGCATCATTCGACGATACCGCAAATCCGCATTCCGGAAAGCTATGGCACCAACGGCATGGACGCGCTCCACCACTTTCTGGACACCATTGCGTCTGTTCAGCTTCCAAGGCATCCAATCGGCTACGCCGATCTGGTGCTCGATCCAGACACCGGCCATGCCTACCGCAACGGTTCCCGCATCGTCCTTTCCGCGACCGAATACAGGATCCTCAAGCTGTTCGTTGAGCATCCCGACGAAATCCTGACGCGCGAGATCATTGGCAAAACGGTGTGGGGCACGGCTTTTGACGCCTTCACCAACATTGTGGATGTCTATGTCAGCCGGCTGCGTGCCAAGATCGACCACGCCGCGCCTTCACCGTTGCTGCACACCGTCCGGGGCAAGGGCTACCGATTCAGCGCGCGCCAAACAGGGCGGTGCCTACCCGCACCAGTGTCGCACCCTCCTCGATAGCGGCCTCGAAATCGCCGCTCATCCCCATGGACAGCTCACGCATGGTGACCTGCGGAATCTTCAGGCTTTCCAGATGCTCCGCCAGCTGCCGCAATTCCCGGAAAAAGGGCCTCACACGCTCCGGATCGTCGAAAAACGGCGGCAAGACCATCAGTCCGCACACCCGCACATGGGGAAGCCGCGCCACCGCGCGGGTCAGTTCCTCCAGGGCAGACAGCCGATATCCTGCTGGAGGCCAACCTGGGCGGCGAGGCGAGCAAGGCGGGCGTTGCGGCTTCTTCCCTGGAGGAACT
>JAILGY010000033.1:0-9150 GCA_024696325.1 bacterium
GAGGATCTAGGATAATTTACCAGGGGAGGAAACCGCCATGAGTCCGAAGCAACAGGCATTTGTCAGGGAATACGGCATTGACCACAACGCCACAAGAGCGGCGATTGCTGCCGGGTATTCGCCGAAGTTCGCCAGTCAGAAGGGACACGAGCTGACGCGGCTTCCGGAGATAGCCAGAGCGATAGCGGAAAACGAGAAGAAACAGGAGGAACAGGCCATGATGGATGGACAACAGGTGCTTGAACGTCTGGCGGTGATTGTTTCCGCTGGAATGCAGGAAGTTCCAGTTATTGTGCAGGGTGAACAGGTTCATGATGCCGAAGGGCGTCCAGTTTTCCGGCCGCTTGACGCGAGGAGCGCAACGCGGGCGCTTGAGCTGATAGGGCGTCATTTTGGGATGTTCACGGACAAGGTGGAGGTGTCAGGAGAGTTTGATTTTCAGGCGCTTGAAGAGGCGAGGCGGCGTGTCTTGGCGGCTGGTGCTGCCGCTGCCGATGACTTTACATGAGCGCCGCACGAAACGCGCCCTTGTGGCGCGGTGAGGGCGTGCGCAACCGGCGAGGCGTCAACCGTAGGGCGAGACGCTGAGCCGGGGAAAGTTTCTTTCTCGTAATGGCCACCACCATTGGCGGCAATGGTATCAAATCTGATTCAAGTCACTGGCGATAGCCAGTGTAAAAGCCGCGTGGTTTGCCGAACGAAGCGAGGCGATTAAATGCGGCGAAGGAGCGGCGCGGAAGTGCGGGCGCACGAGCGCGGCGTGAAAGAGCCGACAGGGGCGGGGGCGGCACGGCAAGGGCGCGCTTTGCGCCCGCGCGAAAGTGCCGCGTCAGTCAATGATGGTGATGTTTCTCTCCAGATGGTGCTGCCTACTTTTTAGGCAGTGAATCGTTCTTCAGATTTCATGCTGCCAACTTTATTGGCACATCATGAGCCAGATATGGGGGAATGAGGCGCTGCAAGGCTCTGCAAGACACGAACTCCCAGCGCCCCATATACCGGTTACCTGCAAAGAGTTTTTCCCATATGGAGGGGAATCAGGCGGCCCTTGGTCTGGTAAAAGGTGAAAGCGCCGCCCAGTATTCCCGCTCTGCGTTCGTCAGTGGTTCGTTCCACCGGCCACACCACCCCGGGCAGTCTTTCCGGAGCAGCCACATGTCATGGAACGGGCAAAACGTCACCACACCGCGCCGCCGTTCCTTCTCCAGCTCATTGATGAACTCTTCCAGTGTGGCACACCCGCCGGAAGGTTGAGACGGCTTCCAATCCTTGCAGGGCTGCAACGCCGCCAAGATCTCCCGCCGGTGCTTGCAGGCATAGAGCCAGCATTGCCACTCACAGTCAGCGGGAAGCACCTTTGCAGAGCGTGTCGGAAGTGCGCCCGGCTTCACATCCCAGAACTTCTCCCAGCCCTTCACGACGGTCCACACCACCATCCCGGAATCATCTAGGGCAAGCTCAAGGCCAACATCCCGAAACCACGACAGATGGAAGCCGCCCCGGAACCATGCTTCATCCCTCAACTCTTGCAGGATCTCTCGCTCGTGTTCCCGCCAGTACTGCCGGCAACGCTCCCGGCGATCGTCAGGCAGGTTCTCCAACCCAAGCGCCTCGAAAGAATCACCGGCCAGCACGGGCACAAGGCCAGCACGGCGCAAAATGGACAACAGGGAAGGCGTTTTTGTTTTCCGATCTATAGACCTAGAATCCCTAATATCCCTAGAATTGCCCCGCGCTTCATCCAGTGGAACTGGCTTTTTCAAATTTGAATTCATATCCCTAAAATCCCTAGAATCCCTAGAATTATGGTCCGGCTCTTCTTCTTGGTGAATTGTAGGGATTGTAGGGATTCTAGGTATATGGTTTTCATTTTTGCACTGGCTCCCGAATATCTCCCACAAACCCATTTGTCAGGCCTCCAGCGCTTTGGGATTGACCAGGTAACGGGGAGCAGGTTTCCGGCCCGGTCCTGTCCTCTCCTCGGTGGGAATCTCGTAGATGTAGAAACGATCCGCCAGCTCGGTCAGCGCTTCACGCAATGCAGGTGCCCGGCAAAAGGTTCTTCTCAAGTCTTGCCAAACTTCTTGTGTCGTGAATCGCTCGGCATGTTTCCGCTTTATCCATGCGTGGATCTTTTTCGCGCCTTCAAGTGTTTCGTCTGTGCCCATCAGGGAATAGGCAGCTTTTGCGTGTTCTGCGAGAAACGCTCCCAACTGGCTGGCCAATGACATGATCTCCGGCGAGATCTTCTCCTTGGCCGGATCGTCATGCGACGCAAGGTGAAAGAGCTCCGCCAACCTCGCCACATATCCGGCCAGCTTGCCGCCCCAGTCCGTCATTCCGTCGAACTCGCCATCCTCGGCAAGTTCCTTTTCAAGGGCCTCGGAAAATTCCAGCCAACCCCGGTAAGCTTCCGCCGAAAGATACAAGGTCTGTGGTTGCGGTCTGTTCCTTCCCCATGTTGTCGGCAGCAGAGATTTCAATTTGTTACTGAACCAGGTTTTCACGCCCTCGTTCATCGGTTCCGGCTCCACTTTGCGACGCCCCAGAATGCTTTCGGGAAGGAAGTAGAGGAAACGCCCGTCAAGACCGCGCCCCCTGAATGCCTTGGCGGCTGTGCGGTTTGCCATGGTGAAGGGTTGGGCAGTAATTCCCATTACAAGAGCGGGACGCTCAAGCAGGACTGAATCAGAATTCCGGCGGTCCACGCGGTAAGACTCCCGGCACCACGCCTTTAGAAACAGGTCCATATTGGGAACGCCCTTGTTATACATGCCTGCCACAATATCGAAGATCCCACCTTCAGCAGAAAGAATGGCCATACATTCCCCCTGTTCTTTCATAAGCACCGCCAGCGCCTCCGGCGTCACGCTGTCCGTTAAAACCCGTGGCAGGGATGTTTCCTCAGGCATCTGCTCTTCCAGCTCGTCGATTTCGCGTTGTATCCGGTCACGGTCTGAGGGGTCCGCCCTAGCATACTCCGCCCGCTTGTGGTCGATCGCCTTCTCCAGTGACTTTCTCTGGCTGTTGGCTCTTCGGATCTCCGGCCCAAGTTCCTCGGCCATGGTCTTTTCCCATTCGATCAGCGGCTCCATGACTGCGGAACAGACAGCGGATTTCCTGTTGGCAGGCTCAAGCGGGCAGATTGTGTAAATGATTGGCGGCTCTCTATATCCAGGCCGGATTTCCAGTTCATAACCTGCCACGGCTGCGGCGGAAAGCGCCGCCAGCGCCATGGACACTGCCAGTTCAAGCGGAACCTGCTTTGCCTCCGCCAGCGCCGCGCAATACTCGCCGAACTTATCCGGCAGCATATCCGGCGTCAGTTTCGGCAGGTTTATCGTGGAAAAAGGCACCGGCTCCGGCCATTCAAAGCCCTCATCACCGGGTTTCGGCCCGTCATTCACCATCGTCGCCGCTGTTCCGGCTTCCCTGTTTGGTGCTGTGCGAGGCGTTGCCGCCTTCCAGGCACTCGCCATTGTTTTGTGGACCTCGGAATCTGACAGGCCCGTTTCCCGCGCCGCCTCTTCAATCGCTGCATAAACCTCGTTACCGTCAAGCTCGCCCCCCTTGGCCAGCCCGGCAAGCTTGATCGTCACCTCGTTTAATGTGTCGTTCCGGCTTCCCTCAGAGGTGTTTCTTAACTTTGTCAGCTCAGATTCAAGCGCCGCCCGGCCATACGTTGTGCCAACACCATCAACCGGCCCGGCAACCTGCGCCACGTTTGCGGATGAAGCAGGCTTTTCCTTTTTCGTGACAAGCTCCAGCAGCCATTCAGGCGCTTCCGCCATCGTCTGTGATGGATCGTCCCAGATGTACGCCTTGCCGGTATCCTGATTCATGGAAGGCGGTACAATGACATAACCGCCACTTCCCCGCACATCCACACCGGGCAGAATCTTCCCGGCGCTGTTCCGGATGTCCGTGCCATCTACCGGCATTTTGAAGTAGAGGTGCATCCCGCCACCTGCTGTCGTGGCGCTCAACGTTTGCGGAAACTCATGCCCGTGCTCATCGGCGTACTTTGCCAGGGCCTCCACACCGTTCACACCAGCGGCATGGTCAGGGCCACTATCCAGATCCACCACAAAGAACCCGTTCGCCTTTCCAGTTGGAGCGCCCCACATGCAATCAGGGTACAGCTCTTGCCATTCTGCAAGCTTTGCATCGTCAGCGGTAGCGGCCTTGTCCCACTCCCGGCTCAATGGCTTTTTTGCTTTGGCCTCTCGCTCTTCCCCTGTCTTGCTGTCCGTCCATCTGGATGTTTTTGCCCGGCAGGGGAAGCGCTTCAAGCTCCCGTACCACTCCGGCATTACCGGCACACCTTCGCCAGCATCTTCAACTGCCGCCGTTGTGGTTCCTCCGGCCCTTTGTGCGTTCACGGCCTGTTCGGCCACCTTTGCCATGATTGTTTCCCATGTGGCATATCCAGTCATCTAAATCTCCAAAATTGTAAAAGGGCGCCCAGGCCGAAGGCCAAAGCGCCCGAAGTTTTTGTCATGCGGGAATAACAACTGTTTGGTCCGGCGAATCAAACACGCCGATCCATTCATCCACATCATGCCCGTCCATGCCTCCCCATATATGCAACCGGACCGGATTGGAAACAGGCTTATTATCCTTCCCCGAATGCATGATGTTTCCGGGTGTCATGGTGTAGATGGTCCATCGAATCTTGTGAGAAGGTGAATACTGTGCATGCTTGCGCAATTCCTCAAACACCTTGCAGTTGATTTCGTGCGGGATAGACAGTGGCCCGTAAGCCTTCCATGGAAAGTCCGACAAAACATCAACAACCTCGCCGTCGAATTGTTGCGAGTCGTTCGTGGTGTCTTTGTATTCGTGCTTGATAAGCGGGCTTTTAACCTTGTGGTCTTCAACGGTAGAATCACATTCCATCATTACTCCTTCCCGCAGTGCGGCCATACCGCACCACATACGGCAACAGGCACTTCAGGTTTCCCCAAAGCGCCGACATGCTGTCTCGTAAAAAAAACTTGTGAAGGTCTTTACATGGAATGCTTTTGAAGGTATTCTCAGGCCCTAATCAAATCAAAGGTCTGAATGCACCCACTGAAGCATTCATGAAAAGCTCTGCACGGCCATGCAGGGCTTTTCGCTTGTATAGCCTTCATCGTCTATAACCTCCGCTTCATTGCTTTACGCCGCCTCAATATCGTGTTGCCGTAACCATTCATCGACTTCCGCTTTTGACCACAACCGACACCTGCGAGTTACCAGCTTTCCCGCTGGAAATCTGCCTGCATGAATCCAAGAATAAAGCGTTGTTAGTCCGAGGCCGCCAATGTATCGGCAAACTTGCGCCGCCCTCATGTATTGCATGTCCGCAATCACCTTCGGCGCGTGCTTCCGTTCCTTCGGTTTTGTCGCCTGCATTTCCTGTTCGTCCGTGACTACCGCTTCCGTCTTCGCCGCCTTCTTCGTTTTTTGTTTCGCAGTCTCGCTAATCATTTCCATAAGTCACTCCTACAATGTTTTTGGCTTCACACAATCAAAAACCGAAATGGCATGATTGTAGAAAAGCCCTTGTTTGGACAGAAGGTTGCACCTTCCTTTTTGAATTGCAAGGGTTTTTGTTTTCATAATGAAAGAAATACCATATCTTGTTGAAAAAAGAAGAGCAAATATGTGTATTTGTTGAACTATCTTATATTTTTGGACAGCGATGTTGTGCACGTTATGCCATGACGTTTACCGGTGCACCGTTACTCATGTTTACCCGGTGCAAGATGGGCGGCGAAGCGGACAGGGAGAAGGTGCCGCCTCCTCTCCGGCACGTAAAGCCCCGTATGCCTGCTGCAACAGATCCGTTTGTCTTGCAATCTGCTTCGAAAGCTGATGGACAAGCGAAAAGGCTCCCATAAGTTGCATTGCAAGCTCGTTGTCTCCATTGCTATCAATGGGGTTTTCGTCGGACAGGTGCAGCAATGCGGCCCTTAACAGTTGCAGCGACGGCAAAACATCAAAACGCAAATCTTCGGCCACTGTGTCCAACCTGCTCAAAGCTTCATTCCGTGTCATCATCTTTTTCTCCTTCCAATTGGATTCTAGGGATTAAATGGATTCTAGGACCATGGATTTATTTTGATTGTTCCTTTTCTTCCTCCTCCCGCGCTTTTTCCTTCAGTTCGTCAAGATAATCGGCGTAACGCTGCATCATTTCCCGCCGTTCCTCCAGATAGTCGGCGTGATTATATGCCGCCGTGGTTCTGTTCCCCTGAACGTGTGCAAGCTGGGCCTCGATGACGTGGGGGCTTTTGCGAAGCTGCCCATATAGCAGGGTTGAAGCTGTTCCCCTGAATCCGTGCGGGCTCTGCCGGCCCTTGTATCCTTTGGCTTCCAGCGCCTGCCATAGGCCCTCTGTGGTGATGGGCTTTCCCGCTGCCCGGGGCGATGGGAAAAGATAGTTGCTGTCCGGGTAGAGCGCTTTTACTTCCCGCAACAGCTCAATCACTTGTTGGGACAAAGGGACAACATGCGGCCTTTTCATCTTCATCCGTCCGGCTGGAATCGTCCATGTTGCCGTCTCCATGTTGATTTCGTTCCATGTGGCTTCGCACAATTCGGAAGGGCGTACAAAAACGCGGGGCAAAACACGCAATGCGTATGCAATGGATGGTGAACCCTTGGCGTTATCCAAGTCCAGCAGGAGTTTCCCCACTTCCCGCGGGTCGGTTATGGCTGGCTGGTGCCTTACTGGCGGCCTTGTCACCATCCCGGACAACTCCGCCATGGGGTTGGCCTTACAAAGATCCGCCTGCACGGCGTCGCGGAAGATCTGATGCATCAGCATTTGCACCTTCTTTGCGGTTGTCTCCCCGTTTTTTTCGAGCCTCCGGATAAACTCCACGATTTTGCCTCTCTGGCCTTCCATCTGAATAAGCGGGGTGTCGCCAAACTCTGGGTAAATCTTCTTCTCCAGAGCGGAGCGGTAACAAATGAGCGTGCCTTCGGACCAATTCTTGGCGTTGCGTGCAACCCAGTTTTCCGCCAGCATCCGGAAGGTATTTGTGTTCCTCAAAGCCTCCTGCCGGTTTTCCTTTTTTGCTGCCATGGGGTCGATTCCCTGCCGCAACATCATTTTCACTTCGTCTCGTTTGCCTTGGGCCTCAAGAATGGAAATTTCAGGGTATGAACCATGGGATATGGTCTTATGCTTCCCTTCGTATGTGTAATTCTGTCTCCAGAGCTTCCCGCCAGAAGGGGTGATCAGCAGATACAGGCCGCCGTTCCCCTTGCCGTCTCCTGTGTACTTGTAAGGCTTATCTTTCGGTTTCTGGGCTTTGGTTTTTGTGTCGTAGAACATGTTTCCGCCTCCCTTGAATGCCTCAAAAATACCTTCAATTTTTCGGGGCGTAATTGAACGAAGCAGAGAAAAGGAAACATAACGGCTATATATTGTCAAGTAAAAACAGTGTGTTTTGTGAGCAAAGAAGGTATTAGAAAAATGTAGGTAGAAAGTTGTTAATAGAATATCCTACTTCATTGTCAATTGCATGTGTAGATATTCTCTGTTTTTCCCTTCGACGGCTTTTTTCTCATGTTGCATAAGTGTTTTTCAAACCGGATGCGTCGTGCTAGATAAACTCCTGGAAGTTTTTAGGGAACGGATGGAGAAATGGATATGGCGCTTCTGGATATGCAGTCGGTTGGGCTGGCCTTTGGAGGGCCGGCGGTGCTGGAAAATGTCAGCTTTCACGTGGACGCGGGGGAGCGCATTGGGCTCCTTGGACGCAACGGTGTTGGAAAGAGCACGCTTTTGCGCGTCATGGCGGGCGAAATCGTGCCAGATACCGGTGCTGTCCTTCGTTCGCAGGGTTTGCGGGTTGCGCTTGTGCCGCAGTCCATGCCCCGGAATTTGCCGGAGATGGTGCGTGATGCGGTGTACCCCGAGCATTCTCCTTCCGGCATACAAATCGCAGAGCAAATGCTTTCCCTGCTTCAGTTGCCGCCCAAAGCGCGTATTGACGAGCTTTCCGGAGGCATGCAGCGACGGGTGCTGCTGGCGCGGGCGCTGGCCGCCGAGCCGGATCTGCTGCTTTTGGACGAGCCGACCAACCACCTTGACATCAGCGCCATTCGCTGGCTGGAGGATTTTCTGCTTCGCAAAAAGCAGACGCTGGTTTTTGTCACGCATGATCGGGCCTTTCTCCGGGCTTTGGCCAACCGCATTGTCGAACTGGAGCGCGGCAGACTTCTGGATTTTGCGTGTGACTACAACGCCTTTTTGACGCGCAAGCAGGAATGGCTGCATGCCGAGGAACTGGAGTGGAAACGTTTTGACCGCAAGCTTTCGGAAGAGGAGATCTGGATCCGGCGCGGGATCAAGGCACGGCGTACCCGCAACGAGGGACGGGTACGGGCGCTGGAGCGAATGCGCCGTGAGCGCCGTGAACGCCGCGAGCGTCTGGGAACCGCGCGTTTCCATCTGGAGGAGGCCGCGCGCAGCGGCCAACTGGTGGCGGAACTGAAGAATGTCACCTTCGGCTATGGAGAAATGCCGCCGCTCATGGAGAACTTTTCCGCAACCGTTATGCGCGGCGACCGGATAGGCATCGTTGGCCCCAATGGCGCCGGCAAGACCACCCTGCTCAAGCTGATTTTGGGGGAACTTGTGCCCCGGAGCGGGATGCTGCGGAGAGGAACCAATCTGGAAATCCTCTACTTCGATCAGCAAAAGGAGCAGCTGGATCCTTCGTTGACCGTGCAGCAGAATCTTTGCGGTGACCGCGATACGGTTGTCATCGGCGGCAAATCCCGTCATATTGTCGGTTATTTGCGAGACTTTCTGTTTACTCCCGATCGAATTCGCACGCCGGTGAGCGTGCTTTCCGGCGGCGAACGCAACCGTCTGCTGCTGGCGCGGCTCTTTACCCGTCCCGCCAATGTGCTGGTGCTCGACGAGCCGACCAACGATCTGGATCTTGAGACGCTCGATCTGCTGGAAGAATTGCTGGCGGAATTTCAGGGTACGGTGTTCGTGGTCAGCCACGACCGGGAATTTCTCAACCGTACGGTGACCGGACTTCTGGTCTTCGAAGCGCCGGGGCGTCTGGTGGAATATACCGGAGGCTATGACGACTGGCTGCGCCAGAGTCAGGCGCAAAGTTCCGGGGACAAGAAGCCGGC
>JAILGY010000044.1:0-7007 GCA_024696325.1 bacterium
GGGGGTCGGAGGTTCAAATCCTCTCGCCCCGACCAGTTCTATTTATGTCCGCGCGCCAGTGGCTCAGTTGGATAGAGCAACGGACTTCTAATCCGTAGGCCGGGGGTTCGAATCCCTCCTGGCGCGCCAAACATAAATCAGTGAAGAAACAGAAAAGGCGTGTTTCCCCCCAATGGAAGGAAACACGCCTTTTTTCATGCTCTTTGAAATGGCTATCGCTCCATCACATCCGGACTTCAACGCCCTCTTTCTTCAGGAAGGCCTTCAGCTCCGGGATGCCGATAATTCCAAAGTGGAAGACCGATGCTGCCAGCAAGATGTCGGCTCCGGCCTGGGCGGCTTCAAGAAAATGCGGCATCGTTCCGGCTCCGCCGGAGGCTACGACCAGCGCCTGGGTTACCGCGCGGGTCTGGCGGATGAGCGGCAGATCGTAGCCGGTACGGACGCCGTCGGTGGTTTTGCTGGTGGGCAGTATCGCGCCAACGCCGTAGCCGTCGATCTGTTTGATCCATTCGATGGCGTCTTTGCCGGTGGCGGTGCGTCCGCCGTCAATGAAGACCTCATAGCCGGAAGGAAGCGCCTGATTGGCCGCTACGTCCACCGCTACCGTCACCCGTTCGGGGCCGAATTCCCTGACCATTTCCTCAATGATTTTCGGATTGCGAAACGCTGCAGTGCTGACGGAAAATTTGTCGGCTCCCGCCTTGAGTACGTTTTCGGCGATTTTGAGGTCGCTGATGCCACCTCCCACCGTAAACGGCACAGTCGCGGCCTCGGCAACCCGGCGCACGACCTCCAGCATGGTGGAGCGGCCTTCCACCGTTGCGGTGATGTCCAGCAGCGCCAGTTCATCGGCGCCCTGTTTGCAGTAGGCGATGCAGCATTCCACCGGATCCCCGGCATCGCGTATGTCGACGAATTGCACTCCCTTGACGACTCGGCCGTTCTGCATGTCCAGACACGGCATAATCTTTTTGAATGTCATAGGCTTCTCCTTCTTCATAATTTGATTGGAGTTATGCGGTGTGGGGCGGATGATAATAGGAAAAGCGTGCGGATGACAGAAAAAACAAAATGGGAAAGGCCGGATTCCGTTGAAAAAAAGTTTGTTTTTTCCCTACCCTTGCGCAATTGCCGGAGCGGTTTTATGTTGACGGAAATTTTCCCGCTTTTTTGAAAGAGTCTGCTCATTTTCAAAAAGAGCGATTGCCCTTAAAATATACATGTTTTCAAGGAGTTGCCATGTCAGTCCAAGAACAGTTGCGGATTGCGCCAGAACAGCTTTGCTGGCGCTGCGATCCCGGTCAGTTTACGTTCGCCTCTACAGAGGAGCTGGAATCGCTGGATGCGCCCATCGGGCAGCAGCGGGCGCTGGATGCCCTGCGCTTTGGCCTCGAAATCGACAGCCAGGGCTTCAACATCTTTGTGGTGGGGGAATCCGGCACCGGCCGTTATTCCACCCTGCATGCCATTCTCGGGAAACGTGCGGCCCAGGAACCTGTCCCCGATGACTGGTGCTACCTCAACGATTTCGGCAACGACAACGAGCCCGACTGCATCTCTTTGCCGCATGGCAAGGGCAGAGAACTGCACCAGGACATGGAAGATCTGGTGCGGCGGCTGGGCGAGGCGATCCCGCGCTTCTTTGAAAGCCGGGAGTTTAATCAGCAGAAGAACCGTCTGGCCGATGATTATCAGGAAAAGAACCGCCTGCTCTTTCAGGAACTGGAGGATGCGGCGCGCAGCGATGGCTTTTCGATGCAGAGCAACGAAAACGGGCTGGTCATCATGCCGATAGACGAGGAGGGCAAGCCGCTTTCGAAGGAGAAGTACGACCTGCTCACCGCAGAACAGCGTCAGGAGATGGACGGCAAGGCGGGCGTGCTGAAAGAGCGTCTGAACGAAGCGATGCGCCAGGCACGGGAAATGGAAAAGGAACTGCGCGAAAAGACCCGCCAGGTGGCCCGTGACGCGCTCACCGTGGCGGTGGGGCATCTGTTCGCCGAACTGGAGGAGAAGTACCGTGATTTTCCCAGGGTGCTCGAGCACCTGCGCAACTGCCGCGGCGACATGCTTGACCGCATCGACGAATTCCGGCCCGCGAACAACTATTCGCAGACGGCTACTCCCGTGGAACGAGAGGAATCGCCGCTGGAACGTTACCGCGTCAATCTGCTGGTGGATAACAGCGAACTGACCGGCGCCCCGGTCATCTTTGAGAAAAACCCTACCTACCTCAATCTGTTTGGCCGTATTGAGCACGTCATCCACATGGGCAACGCCAGCACCAACTTCCGCATGATCAAGGCCGGTTCGCTGCATCGCGCCAACGGCGGCTATCTGGTGATCGACTGTCGCGAGCTGTTTGCCGTTCCCTATGTGTACGAGGCTCTGAAGCGCTGCCTGCGCAATCACGAGGTCAAAATTGAGGACATTTCCGAACAGTTCCGTACCATGGCCTATGTGTCCTTAAAACCGGAGGCGATTCCCTTTTCCGCCCGGATCGTTCTGGTGGGCTCTGCGCAGTTTTATTACACGCTGCTGGACATGGATCCGGATTTCCGCAAGTTTTTCAAGGTCAAGGCCGATTTTGACGAGGAGACGGAAAACACACCGGAAAATGTTCTGGAGTATGCCCGTTATGTGGCGACCCGCTGCCGCAGGGAACAGCTGCCGCATTTTACGCCGGACGGCGTGGCCTGTGTGGTGGAGCATGCCGCGCGGCTGGCGGAAAACCAGAAGAAGCTCAGCTGCAGTTTCCGCGAACTTTCCGACCTGATCCGCGAGGCGGCCTTCTGCGCTGCAGGCAGCGGGAAAAAGCTGGTGGATGCGGCCTGCGTCACTCAGGCGCTGGCCGCCGGTATCCAGCGCGCCAACCGCATTGAGGAGCAGCATCGCGAGCTCATGCGGGAGGGCACGGTACTGATCGACACTGACGGTGCGCGGGTTGGGCAGATCAACGGCCTTTCGGTCGTTGACATGGGCGATCACTCCTTCGGCAAGCCTTCGCGGCTGACCGCCAGCACCTGGCTGGGGCATGGCGGCATCGTCAATCTGGAGCGGGAGGTGCAGCTCTCCGGTCCGATTCATGACAAGGGCGTCATGATACTGAGCGGTTTCTTCGGCGCCAGATACGCGCAGAAAAAACCGCTGGCACTGGCTGCCAGCATCTGCTTCGAGCAGTCCTACGGCGGCGTCGAGGGCGATAGCGCTTCTTCCGCCGAGCTTTACGCGCTGCTCTCGTCGTTGGCGGAGGCTCCTCTTCAGCAGGGGATTGCCGTGACAGGATCGGTCAACCAGAACGGCCATATCCAGCCGATAGGCGGCGTCAACGAAAAGATAGAGGGCTTCTTCCGGCTCTGCGCGAGCCGCGGCCTGACAGGAGCGCAGGGCGTGGTGATCCCGGTGCAGAACGTTCGTAACCTCATGCTGCACGACGATGTGGTGACGGCGGCCCGCGCCGGCCGTTTTCACATCTGGGCGGTTTCCACCATCGACGAGGGCATCGAGATTCTTACCGGTCTTCCGGCCGGACAGCGCGACGAAAACGGCAACTGGCCGGAAGGCAGCATCAACGATCGAGTCTATCAGAAGCTTCGGGAGTATTCTGAGGCCGCGGATGGCAACGAGGATCCGCTTCACCGCCATGCGGGACGCCTTCGTGGTCGCCGTAAATTTTAGAAGATGCTGTTTGATACCCACTGCCATCTCGACCTGCTGGAAAACCGCGAGCAGTGGCTGGAAAAGTGCCGTGCTGCTGGTGTGCGGCATTTTCTTGTGCCGGGAGTTAATCCACTCCACTGGGGACGGCTGCTGGGGCTTGCGCAGGAGGAGCCGGATGTCTGGGCCGCGCCCGGAGTGCATCCTCTGGCGGCAGATTGCTGGAATCCACAGGTTGCGCACACGCTGGAGGAACTGCTTGCGCTGCCCCGGGTAGCGGCTGTGGGAGAGATTGGGCTGGATGCCTATACGGTGGAAGCCCGGCATGAACTTCCCTGGCAGGAGGCGGTGCTGCGTGCCCAGCTGTGTCTGGCCCGGGAGGCCCGTTTGCCGGTGCTGCTCCATTGTCGCAGGGCCTGGGAGAGACTGGTGAATATTCTGCGTGAGGAACGTGCCTTTGAATATGGCGGCATCGTGCATGGCTTTTCCGGCAGTATGGAAATGGCCCGAATCTGCGTGGATATGGGCTTTGCCGTCGGAGTGGGGGGCGCCTTGCTGAGAAATGGCGCCCGCAGGCCGCCGGATGTCGTGCGGGCGGTTCCCGAGGAGATGCTCGTACTGGAAACGGATGCCATTGGCGCCTGGAGCGGCTGCGAGCTTGGGGACGTGGCGCGCAGGGTGGCGCAGCTGCGTGGATGGAGTAAGGAAGGGGTGGCGGAGCGGACCACGGCCAACGCCCTGCGGATACTGAATCTGAAGAGATGACAGATATGACGATGGAGCATGGGGAAGAGGGACGTTTTGCACGCTGGGAATTGCTGGCCGGTGCGGAGAACTTGCGGCAATTGGGGCGGATACGCATTCTGATCGCCGGCGTGGGTGGGGTCGGCAGTTTTGCGGTGGAGGCTTTGGCACGTGCGGGCATCGGTCATCTTGTGCTGGTCGATCCGGATGTCATCTGCCGCTCCAACCTGAACCGCCAGATTCATGCCCTGGAGGAGACCATCGGACGTCCCAAGGTGGAGGTCATGGCCGAACGCTGTCTTGCCATCAATCCCGGCATGAGGGTGACCATGCACCAGATAGCGCTTTCCGCCGCCAACGCGGCGGAGCTTTTGGACGGGGAACTTGCTGCGGTGCTGGACTGCGTGGACACCATCAGCGCCAAGATTCAAATAATGACGACTTGCCATGCCCGGGGAATACCGGTTTTTTCCGCCATGGGTTTCGCCGAAAAGCTGGATCCCTGCGCGATTACCGTCTCCGATCTGTTTGAAACCAGCAATTGCCGCATGGCGAGGGTTTTGCGCAAGGAACTGCGGCGGCGCGGCATTTACTCCGGTGTGACGGCGGTTGTTTCCACCGAACAGAGCATCCCGCGCCGGCCGGCGGAACCCACGCCCGTCCACGGCCCCTGGCAGCGTCCCGCACTGGGCTCGACATCCTGGGTTCCGCCGATGGCCGGCCTGACCATGGCCGGCACCGTCATTCGCAGACTGCTGAAGATCCCAAACGAGGCCGGCCCAAGGAACAGTGAGATGGGGAAAACGTCGGGAGTTGAAACGCCCGCTTGAGAAGGATACTCAGCTTTCGGTACCCAGGAGGCCAATCTCCGCGGCATAGGGCCGCATGCCCTCAATGCAGATTGCTGCAACATCCCGGACATCCATTCCCAACATGGCGCAGCCCTGCTCAATGGTTTCGCGGCTGCACTTTTCCGCGAATTTTTTGTCCTTGTACTTCTTCATGAAACTTTTGATCTCCAGATCGGTAATGCCGTGGGGGCGCATGCGCGCGCAGGCCTGAATGATGCCGGTCAATTCATCTATGGTGAACAGGCTTTTTTCCAGATTGGTCTGGGGAAGCACGTCGTTGACAATGCCGTAGCCGTGACTCAGGATGGCGCGCACCTCCTCCGGGGAAAGCCCGGCCTTTAAAAGCGGCTCTTTGGTGTGCTGCAGATGCTCCTCCGGGTATTTTTCATAGTCGTAGTCATGCAGAAAGCCGATGGCTTTCCAGTGCTCCTCATCCTCGCCAAAGTGTCGAGCCATGGCGCCCATGGCCGCCATGACGTTGGTCGCATGCACGATGAGGTGTTGTTCGGTAACCATGGTGGCATTGAGCGCCTTTGCCTGTTCCAGCGTCAGCATAGGGTTGTCTTCTCCTTTAGGAATAGGGTGGTTTGAAAGACGGCGCCTGGAGGTTTGCAGATGATTGGCAATACATGTCGGGATGGGCTGCAGGAAGCTCCGCGCCGCTTTTCCCATCGTGGGCGATGACGAAGCATTTTGCAACCGCTTGTTGGAGGATTTTGGGCAAGACCCGCTCGGGGACGCACATGCCTGATTCGGGACGCAGTTTTTTATGCTCATTTGCGTACAGGTTGCGGAAATGCTATCATTTTACTCTATAAATTTTTGAGCCTGGCCGGTTTTCGGGAAGCAAGGTGAAGCACTTGCGTTGCATGGGCAAAGAAGACAGGCCTTTGGAAATAAAGAGAGAGGTTGCATGAGTGAAAAACTGTTGCAGGCAGATAACGGCGTGACGGTCCAGGAGGGAGAGGGGAGCATGCCGCCGCTGGTTCAGGAAGCCCCCCTGCTGCCGGATGCGCCGCAGACGGGAACTTTTGACGTTGCTTCGGAGCCTGAAGAGACCAGGACTTTCATTCTGGACGAAACGGATCTGGTAGCGGAAGACAAAGAAAACCGGGAGGACGCTGCCGGGGAGAAACCTGCCGCCCAGGCGGCCATTTCTGACGAGGCTCTCGCCGCCATGGTGCGGGACGAGATCCGGATGCGAGTTGATGCCCTGGCCCCGAAACTTGTTGAACGCATTGCCTGGGAAGTGGTGCCGGAGCTTGCGGAGAGCCTCGTGAAAGAGGAAATCCGCAACCTGAAACTGCCCAGGGCCTGAAAGGCCGAATTGGAAACCAGGGGGCTGGATGTCTCAGGATTCCCCAATGGAAAAGATAAAAAAATGGGAAAACGGGGATCATAGAGGTATGCTCTCCGTTTTCTTTTTGCGGGCTTTGCGTTACACTAAAAAACTTTCTTTTTTTAAGGCTTCATGTCTGGCGCGCGTTTGCGGGAAGCGGATTTTGATGGGGGGAGAGGCTTCCCGTCACTTTTGGGATCCCTTGAAAACGTGCTTAAATGCTGGAATGCTGCCGTTTTTTGATGACGAAACACCCGGCGCTTTCCTTTGGGAAACGCCTTAACAAGGACGGACAAGGACGATGACGACGGACAAGAATCTCTCCAGCGGTTACAATCCCCGCGAAGTTGAAGGCAGATGGTACGGTTTCTGGGAAAAAAACGGCTTTTTCCATGCGGACGAACACTCGGATA
>JAILGY010000055.1:0-13680 GCA_024696325.1 bacterium
CACTGTAAAAAAACTGGTAAACAGATTGAAAAACCAGTATGCATAATAACTTCTATAAAAACGGATCCTTGTTTGTTTTCACGTGAATGAGGAAAGGTTTGGGGTAACAGTGACGGAAAGTATCTGTATGGATATGGAAAGGATCGGAAACCTGCGTTTCGCGGCGTTTTTTCTGTTGGTGTTGCTGATTTCCTGCTCCTCCCCCAAACAGCCGGAGCCGAAACTCAAGGGTTGGGAGCGCCCTTACGTTGTTGGTGGTAAAAAGTACATACCACAACGCACTGCCGAGGGTTTCCAGCAAGTAGGCTGGGCCAGCTGGTATGGGAAGCACTTCCACGGCCGTCGTACCAGCAGCGGCGAAAAGTACGACATGCACAAATTGACGGGTGCGCACAAGACACTGCCAATGGGGACGTATGTCAAGGTACGCCGCCTTGACAATGGCCGGGAAGTTGTGGTGCGGATAAACGATCGTGGCCCTTTTAAGAAGGGGAGAGTTATTGATGTTTCCTATGCGGCGGCCAAGCAGCTGGATATGTTCAGGAAGGGGGTCGTCCAGGTAAGAGTGGAGGCGTTGAATCACTCTGCTGCGCCGGTTGCTTCCACGGCTGTAGCTACTTCGCCCACATCCGGCAAAGCTGTTTTGAACAAGACCTCCCATAAGGATCCGGAAAGTTTGGCGGCAAAGAGCGTCGCCCATGCGGAGAAAAAAGCTTTGCCCAAAAAGGAGAGTTCCGCCCCCGAAGAAAAGGCGGCCAGAATGGAGACAGCGCATCATCGCGCATCCGGGCACGCCGTTTCGTCTCAGAAAACGGTGGGAGAGGCCGGAAACGCAAAAAGTCCCGGCAGCATACCTGCCGTTTCCGGCGGAGGTTACACTGTACAGGTGGGTGTCTTCTCGGTTCATGACAATGCGCAACGGCTCGCCGCAAAATTGCGTTCCCAGGGGAACGACGTGCGGGTGAAGGAACACACAAATGGTTCAACACGTCACTACTCGGTTTGGGTAGGGCGCTACGCTACCCGGGCGGCGGCGGAAGAGGCCCGCCGCACGCTGGCCAGGGGAGGCAATTCGGGGCTGGTTGTGCAAATAAAATGAAGCGGGAACACAGGGCTTACTGCTGGTCCATGTCGCCGCTTCTGTTCTGGTAGATGCCGTAGGCCTTGATTTTGCGGTGCAGATTGGAACGTTCCATCTCGATGGCCTCCGCAGTTTTTGAAATGTTCCAGCCGTACTGTTTGAGCTTTTTGATGAGGAACTCCTTCTCGAAGTGCTCCTTGGCATCCCGGTACGTAGAGAGGGACACATCCTCCTGCTCTTTCCCCTCGGAAGAAAGCGGCTGCGCAGGTGCTGCGGAAGAGGTGCTGTCCGCGCCTGTGCCAGGTACCTGGCTGCTTGCTGCGGCTGCGCCGCTGGAAAGAGGCGTTTGGCTTACGGCTTCGCTTTCAAGCTGAAAGATGAATTTCTTGAGATGCTCTTCCTTGATGACGTCGCGGGGCGTCATGATTACCAGGCGTTCGACCGTGTTTCTCAGCTCGCGGACATTGCCCGGCCACTGATGATTGATGAGGATATCCAGAGCGGTTTTGTCGATTTGCTTGAGCTTTTTGCCTTCCTTCGCGGAAAAATACTTTAAAAAGTGATCAATAAGCAGGGGAATGTCTTCTTTGCGCTCACGCAGCGGCGGCACCCGGATCGGCAGCACGTTGAGCCGGAAAAACAGGTCCTGGCGGAAGTTGCCGAGGTTTATCTCCTCGCGCAGATTCTTGTTGGTGGCGGCCACCACCCGTACATCCACGGTGATGGTTTTATTGCCCCCAACCCGTTCGAAGCTGTGCTCTTCCAGAATGCGCAGTACCTTGGCCTGGGTTTTGGGCGACATGTCGCCGATTTCGTCCAGAAACAGTGTTCCTTCGTGGGCCTGGTCAAATTTGCCCTTGTGCGAGGCGGTCGCTCCGGTAAAAGCGCCTTTTTCATGCCCGAACAGGGTGGACTCGATAAGCTCTTCGGGAATTGCCGCGCAGTTGACTTCCACGAAGGCCTTGTCGCGGCGCGTGGAGTTGTTGTGGATGGCACGGGCCACCAGCTCCTTGCCGGTCCCATTTTCACCGGTGATCAGCACCCAGCCCGATGTCGGGGCCGCAAGCCGGATCTGCTGCTTCAGTTCGCGAATAACCGCACTGTTGCCGACTATCTGATAATCGTCCTCGATTTTGGATTTCAACTCCCGGTTTTCTTCCACCAGATGATGCACTTTCAAGGCGTTGTGGATGGTCAGGAGCAGCTTTTCGATGGAAAGCGGCTTTTCGATAAAGTCGTAGGCGCCGAGTTTGGTCGATTGCACCGCCGAGGCGATGGTACCGTGCCCGCTCATCATGATAACCGTCTGATCCGGATTGAACTCCTTGATCTTTTTCAGGGTTTCAATGCCGTCGATGCCGTTCATCCAGATGTCCAGGAGGATCAGATCCGGTGTTTCTTCCTTGATGATGTTGAGGCATTCTTCGCCGTCTTGCGCGCAGAGCGTATGGAAGTTTTCGTCCTGCAGAATTCCGGAAAGGCTCTGCCGAATGCTTTCTTCATCATCGACTATCAAAATGGTTTTCATAGGTTCTCCGTTGTTTCGGTATGAAACGACATGGCCGCCGAACGGTTGCTCACCGGGAGCTCTACAATGAAGCAGGTGCCTTTCGGCTCGTTGTTGCGTACCCGGACATAACCGTTGTGATCCGCGATGATTGTCGAAGTGATGACCAGCCCCAGGCCGGTGCCTGACTTTTTCGTGGAAAAATAGGGCTCAAACAAACGCGATTTGTCCTCGTAGGAAATACCGCAGCCATTGTCGGAAACTATAACATTAGCAATTTGTAATGCGGAAATAAAGTTGGTTTCAACTTTAATTTCTCCGTCTATTCCGGCTACCGCATCCACCGCGTTGGCCAGGAGATTGCCGATGGCCCGCTTCATCTGTTCGTGGTCGATGTCGAATATGGGGATGTCGGGATCTGGCTGGAAGCTGAAATGAATTTCACGGTGCCCTTCCTGGTAGAGCACCATCGTCTCCGAAACTATCTGGTTGAGATCGTCGGGCAGCGGATGGCTGGTGGGCAGGCGGGCAAAACGGGAAAATTCGTCCACCAGAATTTTCATCTCGTCTACCTGCTGGATGATCATGTTGGTGCATTCGTCGAAAACGGTCTCCTCCGAGCTGAAACGATCCAGATAGCGGCGGCGCAGGCGCTGGGCCGACAGTTTGATGGGCGTCAGAGGATTCTTGATCTCATGTGCGATACGGCGCGCCACTTCCCGCCAGGCCGCCATTCTCTGCGCCTTGATGAGCTGCGTCAGATCGTCAAACACAACCACGGTGCCCAGGGAGGCGCCGGTTTCGTCCCGCAGCGTGGTGAGGCAGATGAGCAGAGTGAGGCTGTTGTCACCCACCGAAGCAACTATCTGTTTCTGGATGGAATCGCGTCCGGAGGCCGCCAGATCACAGACGAACTCCCGGACAATGGCCAGGCTTTGCTCGTTCATGACTTTCAGGTACGTTTTGCCGATAATCTCGTTGCCGTTGATGTGCAGCAGATCTTCGGCGGCCTTGTTGATGGTGGTAAATCTTCCCTGGGTGTCGACGGAAACAACGCCTGCGGTGACGTTGCGGAGTACGACTTCCATATAGCGCCGGCGCTGTTCGCTTTCGGTGTTGGCGGCCTGCAATTCCTGATAGGCATTGCTGATGGCTATCTGGCCACGGCGCAGGTCGGAAGTCATCTGGTTGAAGGCGTCTATCAGTTTGCCGATTTCATCCTGTGAGGTTTTTTCGATGCTAATGTCCAGATTGCCATTGGCCACTTCGTCGGTGGCAAGGGCCAGAGCCTGGATTGGACCGGTTATCTGCTTGGCCAGCAACAGACCGACCCATGTTGCCAGAAAGATGATAAGCAGCGTGATCAGCAACAGGATGATGATATAGCCCAGCTTGATTTTTTCTTTGATAAGCTTGGTTTCCCGGTATTGGTCGAAGGAGTGGGAGATCTTCTGGATCTTGTTGATGAGCGACGAGGGGATATAGTAATTGACAACAATCACTCCTTCGACTTTTTTCGAATTCCAGCTGGAGTAAATGGGGACGATTCCGCGAATGAGATCCGCTTTTTCGGCGGCAGAAATTCGGGTGAAACGGTTGCCCAAAAGGCCTTCCCGGATACTTTCGTGATCGGTTTCGGTCAGTGCTGTCATGGGGATCTGGGGATTGGCCGCGTGGGAGAGCTCCTCGTAGCTGGTGGAAAAAACCTCTACCGCGCTTAGGTTGTATTCGGTCTGCTTGCGTTTGATCAACGTGTTGAGCTTGGAGATATTTTCCTGGTTGAGCAGCTTGTTTGTCGTGATGGTGCGGGCAATCTGCTCGGCATAGTAGAGCGCGTTGCTTGCCGAGTTCTTGTAGTAGGTTTGCGCTACCTCCAGCGATTCGCTCAACGAGGTTTCTATCTGGGTGTTGAACCAGTTTTCAATGGAATTGGTAATAAAGGCCGCCGCGGCAAAGAAGAGCAGCAGGGTCGGCAGCAGGGACAGCGAGACAAACGACATGACCAGACGGGAGCGCAATCGCGTCTGGGTGCCGCCTCGGCGTTCCACAAAGAGTCTGAACAGATTGCGGCAGATGAGAAACAACACCAGCAGGATCAGCAGGATATTCAGATCGACGATGGCCAGAATGACGATGGTGTTGGAGACGGGAAGGCCGGCGGTCCCCTTGAACATCTGGTTTTGAAAGAAGAAAAACAGCAGCACCACACTGATAATCACAACGGTGATTACCGTTTCACGCCGGTGCGGTGAGCGTTGCTTTTCCTCTTGGGACTCGGTCTGTGCTTCGGTCTGTTCTTCTTCGGCCATGGCTTTTCCTGGCAGATGGACGAAAAATTTTGCCCGGTTGGGGGCTGCTTGCGTGTGCAATAACGTCAAGTTTGGGCCATCCGACGTTTTTTGTCAATTAATCCGGCGGGAAACCCAAATGGTGCGAATGCTTTGAGGTGAAAGGATTTTTGCGTTTTTACGGTTTGCCCGGGTCAAGCCAGGGCGCAAGCAGTTTGCGTACAGCGGTGGTATCCGTGGTCTGGATAAGCAGATTTTTGTGGCGGGATTTTTCGCCCGAGGCGATGGAGATGCTGCCTTTGGGCAGATTGAGCAACTGGGCAAAGAAGGCGCAGCATGCCGTGTTGGCCGCGCCGTCCACCGGCGGCGCGGTCAGGCGGACTTTCAAGGCATCATCCTGCAGACCCGAGATTTCGTTTTTGGCGGCGCGGGGCTGGATTTTCAACCGCAGAATGATGCCTTTTGGAGTTTCGGTCAGGCAATTGGAAGCCATATTTTCAGGATGCTACCGGAGGATAGGAAGGCAGCTGATCCGCCTCGCTGATCTGCACAACATCGTCATCTGCGGTGACTGGCGGTACACGGACGGTGGAGACGTCCTCGTTGTCCAGCAGGCGGCGATGATTTTCCAACAGGGCGCCCAGATTCGCCTGGAACACTCTTTTCTGCTGATGCAGGCGGTTTATTTCTGTCTCTATGGCAAAACGCTGTTCCTGCGCGGTGCTGATGATTTGTTGCGCTTTGAGCTGCGCTTCCTTAAGGATTAAATCGGCTTCATGCTGTGCCTCTTGTTTCATGTTTTCCGTGATTGTCTGGGCGGAGATCAGGGCCTCCCGGAGATGGGCTTCCTGTTTCTGCATTTCGTTGATGGTGCTTTGCGAATGGATCATTTTCTCCTTCAGATCCTGGTTTTCCCGGCGCAATGTTTCCTCTTCCAGGGCGATACTTTCCAGAAAACGTTCGACTTCTCCCCGGGAATATCCCCAGACACTGGAGGAAAATTTGTACTGCTGGATTTCAATAGGCGTCAAATCCATGGTGTTCACTCCTTTTATGAAAAATGATTTTCACATTCAGCTGATAAATTTCTTCAGCAAGGACAATCCCACGAGCAACGCCAACGGCGAGAAATCAATACCGTTGTACTGCAGTGGAATGGCCTTGCGCAGGCGGTAAAGCACCGGTTCGGTCGCCGAATACAGAAATTTTACGATGGGGTTGTACGGATCCGGGTTGACCCAGGAAATAATGACCCGAAAGACGACGATAAGAGAGTACAGCTCAATGATGAGACTGATCAGACCGCTTATTGCTCCAATCATGTTTGTGCCTTCTTGTTTTTTTAGTGCCTGTCCGGTGGCGGAGCGTGAACAAAGCCCGGAAAGCTTCACCTATGGCAATCTTTCATCACTTTGAAAAACTTGAAATTTTGGTAATGCCGTACGGATCGCTTCCGGTTTCTCCACAGTATTTGAGTAAAACAGCCCACTTGTCCTGTTGATTTTGTGCCCTTTGCTCTGTTTTCCCCTCAGGATTGGGGGAATTTCACCGGATTCTTATGCAATATTTTGGCCCGCATCTCTTCCTGTGAAAACTTGTGCGGAGAAAAACCGTTTTTTTGTATGTATTGGGAAGTTGAGCGCTCTTCTTTTTTGTTCAGGGGAGGACGGCGGAATAAGCGGGTTTTGCATCAGTGCAACAGTTGCGCTCCCGCCGCTTCCCTGTGACACAGGCGCAGGGCTTCGCGAATGGCTGCGCGCTGCTCCGGGAGATGCCACAGGAGAAGCGCTTTTTGCAGTCGCCGCTCCCGTGGGGAACGGGGGATGTGGATGGCTTTGCCGGTAAAGGGATCCCGGCCGGTGTAGTAGAGGCAGGTGGCCAGCGTTCCCGGAGTGGGGGTGAACTCCTGCACCTGTTCCACTTTCAGATGGTGGCGTTTGAGAAACAGCGCGGTTTCCACCATGTCGTTCAGCGTACATCCGGGATGTCCGGCAATGAGGTAAGGCACGATCCCGCGTTTGATGCCGAGTCGTTTGTTGGTGTCGCGAAAAGTGCACAGGAAACGTTCGAACAGTTCGGGCGGCGGCTTGTGCATGACAGTGGAGACAGGAGTGGACAGTGTCTCCGGCGCGACTTTCAAAAGCCCTCCGACATGGTGCGTCAAAAGTTCCTGCAGGTAGCGCGGCTGCCGGAAGAGCAGATCGCAGCGTACGCCGGAACTGACGAACAGATGCCGTACGCCGGACAGTTTGCGGGCCCTGGCCAAAAGATTCGCACCGGTTTCGCTGATCTGGAAGTGGGGACAGAGCGTGGGCCACAGGCAGCTCATTCTGTGGCAGTCTGCCGAGGCGTTTTGGCAGCGGCAGCCGTACATGTTGGCGGTGGGGCCGCCGATATCGGTTATTGTGCCGCGAAAATCGCTGTGTTTGACCAGTTCCGCCGCTTCACGCAGGACAGATTCCGGCGATCTTGACTGAATGCTGCGCCCCTGGTGATAGACGATGGCGCAAAAGGCGCAGCCGCCTCCACAGCCGCGATGACTGGTAATGGAAAACTGGATCTGCGTGCAGGCCGGTATCGGTTCGCGGTAGGAGGGGTGCGGCCGGCGCTGGAAGGGCAGCGCGTAAACGGCATCCAGTTCGGAAGTGGTCAGGGGGGCGGCCGGCGGATTGATCAGCACCCAGCGACCGCCGTGCGCCTGGGCCAGCACCTGTTCGCCCGATGCCTGCGCGCTGAGCCGGAACGCGAGGTTGTAGGCGGCCGTGTCGCTGCTGACTTCTTCAAAGGAAGGAAGCACGAGGGCGTTTGCCGGTACGGAGTTTGCTATGATGGCCGTGTTGCGGACATCGGTCAGGCTTTTCGGGGCTTCTCCTTTTGCCAGCCGCCGGGCAATTTCCACCAACGGTTTTTCCCCCATCCCGTAGATCAGCAGATCGGCCTTGCTGTCCACCAGCACGGAACGGCGCACCTTGTCGTCCCAGTAGTCGTAGTGGGCCAACCTTCGCAGGCTGGCCTCCAGGCCGCCAATAACGACGAAGATTCCCGGAAAGGCGGCTTTTACCGCCGCGGTGTAGGCGATGACCGCCCGGTTGGGGCGCGCGCCGATACGGCCGCCGGGTGTGTAGGCGTCGTTGTGCCGCAGCTTTTTGGCTGCGGTATAGTGGTTGACCATGGAATCCATGGCGCCGCTGGCGACGCCCACCATCAGGCGGGGACGGCCCATGCCCCTGAAGCTTTCCGGAACGCGCCAGTCTGGCTGGGCCAAAATGCCTACCTTGAAGCCTTCATGCTCCAGCACCCGTCCCAGAAGCGGCACGCCGAACGAGGGATGATCCACATAGGCGTCGCCGGTGATCAGCAGCACGTCCAGCTGACGCCAGCCGCGCCGGCGCATCTCTTCGGCGGTTGTGGGCAGGAAATCCATGTTCCCCTACAGCTCGAAGCTCTGATGAAGCGCGGGCAGGTACACTTCGGTGTTGGAGAGCAGTTTTCCGAAGGTTTCCATGCTTTTCTTTTCGCCATGCACGAGGAAGGTGGCATCGGTGTGGCCAGTCCGGGCATGCCAGTCGAGCAGTTCATCCTGGCCGGCATGCGCGGAGAATCCACCGATGGTATAGATCCTGGCGCGGACTTCATACTCGTTGCCGAAGATGCGTACCACCGGCTCGCGATCGACAATGCTGCGGCCCAGAGTGCCGTTGGCCGCATAGCCGACGAATACGATGCTGTTCTTCTTGCTTCCGATGTTGTACTTGAGATGGTGGCAGATTCTTCCGCCGGTGCACATGCCGGCTCCGGCCAGAATCACGGCGCCGCCGTTGATGTTGTTGATCTCCATGGATTCCGCGGTGTCGCGGGTGAAATGCACGCCCTCGAATTCGAAGGGGTCCTTGTGCTCGTCAAACAGTTTCGCGGTTTCCTCGTCGTAGCATTCCGGGTGGCGTTTGAAGATCTTCGTGGCGGAAATGGCCATCGGCGAATCGAGAAAGATCTGCAGGTTGTTCGGCAACAGGCCCTGTTTGAGCCCTTCATGCAGGTAGTAGAGCAGTTCCTGCGAGCGTTCCAGTGCAAAGGTCGGGATAACCACGTTGCCGCCTCTCCGGATGGTCTTGTTGATGGCTTCGTAGAATTCCTCGATGGAGGGCTGCAACTGCTTGTGACAACGGTCGCCATAGGTGGTCTCAATGATGACAATGTCGGATTCCGGCGGTACGTCGGGATCGCGCAGAATCGGCCGGTGGCTCAGGCCCAGATCGCCGGAAAAAGCAAGGTGGCGGGTCTTGCCGTTTTCGGTCAGTTTCAGCGCGATGCCGGCGGAGCCCAGGATATGACCGACGTCGAAGAAGGTGGCTTCAATGCCGGGAGCAATTCTCAGCGCTTCGCCGTAACTGGCGGAGCCACTGAAGAAGTCCAGTGCGTCCAGCGCATCCAGCGTGGTGTAGAGCGGTTTGATGTCGCTGGCATCGCGGCCGCGGCGGCGCGCGCGGTTGGCAAGATAACGGGCCTCTTCCTCCTGCAGGCTGGCGGAATCAAGCATGACCAGTTTGGCAAGTTCGTGGCTGGCGGCGGTGGTGATGATCTGTCCTCTGAAACCGCGGTTGACCAGCAAAGGAATCCGTCCGCAGTGGTCGAGATGGGCATGGGTCAAAAGCAGAAAATCAATTTCTTTCGGATCAAAGCCGAAATCCGCACGGTTTTCTTCTTCCAGTTTGCGCCCTCCCTGGTAGAGTCCGCAGTCAATCAGCACGCGCGTACCCGCGCATTCGACCAGATGGCAGGAGCCGGTGACGTCCTGGGCCGCTCCATGAAACGAAATTTTCATATTGAATTCTCCCTCCAAAGTGAAAGGGCAAAGAAACAGCTGTTTCCCATAAAAATATTGAAACAATGAAACAAATCTGATGGCTTTTGCCTCGTGTATAATAGCTTCAAGGTTTTTCTTTTGACAAGGTTTCACCCTGGAACTTTTTGAAGGTTTGCGCTTTCAAGTGCTGTTAAAAGCAGGTAGATTACTGTCCTGTTTTTGGGGAGCGGAAGCACTTTTCTTGCCGCTCTTTTTTCTTAAGTATCTGTCAATATTCGCACATTATTTGGAGGTAGGGATGCTGCCGGTCGCCGAGCAAATGAAGATCATTCGTCGTGGAACTGTCGAGATTATCATGGAAGAGGAACTGCAACAGAAACTGGAACAGTCGGTTGCGACTGGGCGGCCGTTAAAAATCAAGGCGGGTTTTGATCCGACCGCGCCCGATCTGCATATCGGCCATACGGTGCTGATCCAGAAGATGCGGCAGTTTCAGGAACTGGGGCATGAGATTTTGTTTCTCATTGGGGATTTCACCGGCATGATAGGCGACCCCACCGGCAAGAGCGAAACCCGCAAGCGTTTGACCCGTGAGCAGGTGCAGGCCAACGCGGACACGTACCGCGAGCAGGTCTTCAAAATTCTCGATCCGGAACGGACCAGGATTGTTTTCAACAGCGCGTGGATGAAGGATATGGGTGCAACGGATCTTATCAATCTCTCCGCTCACTACACTGTTGCGCGGATGTTGGAACGCGACGATTTTCACAAGCGTTTTACCAGCCAGCAGCCGATCTCCATCCATGAATTTATCTATCCGCTGATTCAGGGCTACGATTCGGTGGCCTTGCAGGCGGATGTCGAGCTGGGAGGCTCGGATCAGAAGTTCAACCTGCTGGTTGGGCGCGAATTGCAGCGCGATTTTGGGCAGCGGCCGCAGTCGGTGATCATGATGCCTTTGCTGGAAGGATTGGACGGCGTCCACAAGATGAGCAAGTCGCTGAACAACTACATCGGCATCACCGAGCCGTCCAAGGAGATCTACGGCAAGGTCATGAGCATTTCCGACGAGCTGATGCTGCGCTACTACGAGCTGGTATCGGATGTGGGGCTTGCGGAGCTGGAACGGATTCGGGCGGGCGTGGCCGGTGCGCCGGACGGCGCGCATCCCATGGAGAGCAAGAAGGCGCTGGCAAAGGAGCTGACGGCGCGCTTTCACGGTGCGGAGGCTGCGGAGCGCGCGGCCGAGGAATTTACCAAGCAGTTTGCGCGCAAGGAGGTGCCGGATGCCATTGATGAGGTGACCTGTTCGGTGGCGGAGCCGGTCTGGATCTGCCGGCTGCTTACGGAAAACGGGCTTACTGCCTCCAACGGCGAGGCTCGTCGTCTGATCAAACAGGGGGGCGTCAAGCTGGATGGGGAACGCCTTACGGATGACAATCTCGCGTTTGAGCGTCCCGGGGAAACGGTGATTATTCAGGCGGGCAAGCGGAAATTTCTTAAAGTTCACTTTACCGCTTAAGTGAAGGGTGGTGGCGGCCCGGATTTTTCCGGCCGCCCCTTGAGTTTTTTTCAAAATAAAAAAAGGGCAGGATATTTTATCCTGCCCTTTGTATTTAGTCTGTATGAATTCTTAGAGTTTCTTGACGTTGGATGCCTGGGGCCCTTTCTTGCCTTCCACAACGTCGAACTCTACCCGAGCACCTTCCTGGAGAGTCTTGAAGCCATCACCAAGAATCTGGGAGAAATGTACGAAAACATCCGGCCCATCATCCTGCTGAATGAAACCAAAACCTTTTGCATCGTTAAACCATTTTACAGTTCCTTCTGCCATGCTCTTCTACTCCTTTTTTCTGCAAAAAAATGTTTTTACCTGTGCAACCCCGCATAATTCCTTTAATTTTTGCGAAAAATTGCACAACCTGCAACCAATGCGCACAAGCTATGCTTTCTTGGGTGGAAAATCAAGTTAATTTCCCTGAAAAAATTTCCACTTCGCGGAACGTCGTATTTCCCACTTATGCCGTCTGCCCCAAAGTTGCGAAGACGTCCCCTGCATTCGCATCTTACCCCGCAAATTCCAGCGCGATGCCCAGCATCCGGCGCACCGGCTCGGCTGCGCCCCAGAGGAGTTGATCGCCCACGGAGAAGGCGGACAGATACTCCGGCCCCATGAGCATCTTGCGCAGGCGGCCCACCGGTACATCCAGCGTTCCGGTGGTGCGGGCCGGGGTGAGTTCTTTCAGCGTGGCTTCCTTGGTATTCTCCACCAGCCGCACCCAGGAGTTGTGCCCGGAAATGGCGGCTTCGATGTCGGCAAGCGGTATGTCGCGTTTCAGCTTGATGGTGAAGGCCTGGCTGTGGCAGCGCATTGCGCCGATACGCACGCAGCAGCCGTCCACCGGCACAAAGTCTCCTTTTTCACGGCTCAGACCCAGAATCTTGTTGGCCTCCGCGCCGCCTTTCCACTCCTCGCGGGTCTGACCGTGCTCCACCGCCCGGTCGAGCCAGGGAATCAGGCTGCCCGCAAGCGGGGCACCAAAATTTGCGGTGGGGAAGTTTTCGTCGCGCATGGTGGCGATGACTTTCCGGTCCAGTTCCAGAATGCTTGCGGCCGGATTAGCCAGAATGTCTTCCGAAGCTTTGGCGATGCTTGCCATCTGGGCGACAAGCTCGCGCATGTTCTTTGCGCCCGCTCCGGAGGCCGCCTGATAGGTCTGGCTGCTGATCCATTCCACCCAGCCCTTCTGGAAAAGTCCGCCCAGCGCCATCAGCATAAGTGATACCGTGCAGTTGCCGCCGATGAAATCTTTGAGGCCCTTTTCCAGAGCCTGGTCAATCACGTGACGGTTTACCGGATCCAGCACGATGACCGCATTGGGCTCCATGCGCAGCGTTGATGCCGCGTCGATCCAGTAGCCCTGCCAGCCCAGAGCGCGCAGTTTGGGGTGCAGCGCCTTGGTATAGTCGCCGCCCTGGCAGCTGACAACGATGTCGGCCTGTGCCAGAACCTTTTCGTCGTTGCCGTCGGCCAGCTTGTAAACTTTGCCCGCTATCTCCGGCCCGTTTTGGCCCACCTGGGAGGTGGAGCAGAAGAGCGGCTCGAACTTCGCGAAATCGTTTTCTTCCTTTAAACGCTGCATGAGTACCGAACCGACCATGCCGCGCCATCCCACAATTGCAACCGTTTTCATTCTCTGTCTCCTCTCTTGATGCCAGTAAAATTTTCAATAAAAAGTATAAGAAATCACGTTAGCTGAAATTCTCCGAATTGAACAGATGCACTTGCAGGAATATGCGTCAGACCGGACATTTTTTTGTTTCCCCGAAAAAACCGCCTGCCGGAATACCGGCAGGCGGTAATACTTTTAAGGGGAGAAGATCTGTTCTTTTGTTTTGGGTTCGGTTTTGGCCGGGCGGCGACGGAGCAGGAAGGGAACCGCGAAGGCCAGTGCGCCGGCGGCCAGCATGGCAAGCTGCGAAAAAGACGGCGCGGCCACCTGGAAGAAGCGTGCCAGCCCGGTGCAGAGCACGAGCCCCTGCAGGACAAGGCAGATGGCCATGGCCACTATCCAGCCTTTGGGCAGGAGTTTTTCGTGGCAGGCATGGCGGAGCTTTGTGGCAAGGATGATGGCGGCAAGCGCCACAAAGCCGCTCATCACGCCGCGGGCCAGCGGCAGCGCGGCGTGACCGCCGCTGATGGGGAGGTTGAAGAACAGAACCAGCCCAATGGCTGCGCCCAGAATGGCCATAAGCGTCAGGGGAAGCAGCCGGGCGGGGGGCAGGATCGTTCCTGGGGACGGCGGACGACGCATGACTTCGGCGCTTCCCGGAGTGAGTCCCAGGGCAAGCGCAAGAACTCCGAGGAAGGGCAGGTTGAGCCAGAGCAGCAGCCGGACGTTGAGCGGCGGAGCGGCTCCGAACAACGCCGAGCCGGCAAGGAGGAGCATTTCCAGCAGCTGACAGGCAAAGAGCAGCATGAGGGCTTTCCGGATATTTT
>JAILGY010000081.1:0-6100 GCA_024696325.1 bacterium
AGTTGCGGATTACGATACGATTGTCCATGTTCCGCAAATATTCTCCCCCAGACCTCCCCGTTGGAGGCCAGCAGCACCTTGACAAAGCTGCCCAGTTCCCGTTTCTCCGGAGGCAGCCGGTACCCGTTCCGGGTGGATAAAGGCACCGCCTGCACTGGAGGATTCAAAACCGCTGAAGGAGCAGCATTTAACCAATACATGAGCGCCGCTGTCAGCAGCAGACCACCGCCTGCAATCACATGGAACGGCATGGCCTGCCGTTTTCCACCATCCGTACGCTCTTCTTGCCCTTTCTGACGCATACGCGACTTTCCTGGCCTTCTGTAAACGGCATAGATTCTGTCTCTGAGCGAAGCGAAGAATCTCCCGTGAGCAACGTTCGGGCCCCCCGGGAGATTCTTCATTCTTCACTGCTACGCGCTTCGAAATGACAAAATGAATGTCGCACTATCCAGGGCAACGCATCTCCAAATGGCTCAGAACTGAGGATCCGGCAGCTGGAAGGTGTTGCATGCCCCCAGGTTCCCACTGCCGCTGCGGTAGCCTTGATAAAACCAGCTCATCCGCTGCTCCGAGGTGCCATGTGTAAAGGTATCCGGCCGCACCCGGCCCTGCAGCTGTCCCTGAATGCGGTCATCACCCACAACATTTGCCACCTTGATCGCATTCTCGATATCTCCGATCTCCAGCAGTCCCGGGGACGATTTCTCGGCATCGTGCGCCCAGATCCCGGCCAGACAATCCGCCTGCAGCTCGAAACGCACCTGCCGTTGGTTGAAGGAGCGGGCATCCATCTGCTGACGCCACGTGTTCAAGGCGTCGCTAATTCCCATAAGCGTCTGGATATGGTGCCCAAACTCGTGAGAAACAATATAGGCCAAAGCGAAATCCCCCGCCTTCTTGAAGCTTACGTTCGACCTCAGCTGCTGTTCCATTTTTCCCAGATAGTTCAAATCAAGATAGAGTTTCTGATCTCCAGGACAGTAGAAGGGGCCCATCGCCGCGCTGGCCATGCCGCAGGCGGAAGTTACCTGACCGCTGTACAGTACCAGTTTCGGATCCCGATAAGGTTTTCCCTGTTGCGCATATATCCGCCCCCAGACGTCCTCGTTGGAAGCCACCACCACCTTGACAAAGCTTGACAGTTTCTGCTCCTCCGGCGACGGCCGGTATTCGCCACTCTGGGTGGAAGAAGGGGCCTGCCGCGCCGCCTGGTTCAAAACAACCGACGGGTCTCCCCCCATGAAATAAATAAGGGCTGCCAACAACAGGGTTCCAATTCCTCCGCCTACAACCACGCCTGGCGACATGCCCCGCCGATCCTCGACATTTGTACTCTCTCTTCGCCCTTCCCAACGCATACCTCAATCTCCTTGTTTTTGTGTGGATACAAACAACTCTTTCCCAAAGGAAAATCCGTTTGGGGCGCTTCCCCAAACCGTTCCTAGTCCAACAGGCAGTCCGGCCGTTTGCCCTCGAAAATAACGGCATAACGCTCGGCAAGAAATTCCCGCGTGGCCTGCGCCATCGGCAGATCCTCCAGTTCTTCCGGTGCAAACCAGCGGGCCTCACCGGCGTCGTCCCCGCTGCGCGGGACAGCATTATCATCAGCCAATTCCGCCAAGAAATCGACAATCACGTAATGAAAGCGTACCCTGCCCTCCTCGTCGCGATCGATAATTTCAAAGGTTTTCAGCACCAATGTGGCACGCGTTCTCAGGCCGGTTTCCTCCAGCAATTCGCGCTCCGCAGCCTGCCGCAGGGTTTCGCCCAATTCCACTGCGCCGCCGGGAATCGCCCACAAACCGCAGGAAGGCGCCTTGGCGCGGCGGATCAGCAGCACCCGTCCCTTATGCACCACCACGCCTCCCACCGCAACCCGCGGTATCGCGGGATATTTTCTGTTCTCACCCGTTTCCATCGCTCTTCTCTCCATGCCCAAGCTTTTCCCGCGTCAGTTCCAGCCTTTTCAGATGGCGGTAGAACGTCGCGCGATGCATGCCCAAAAGGCGGGCTGCCTGCGAAATATTGCCGCCTGCCTCCTCGTAGGCCCGCCGCAGGCGCTCCGCATCCGGCACCGCAGCGGAACCAACGGGAAAAGAAGTTCCCGATGCGGCGGAAAGCAGGGGCCGAGACGGAGGACCGGCAAGAATCGTAGCCGGCGTCTCAAGCGGCTTGCGAAGGCTCAAGGCATGACGTTCATGCGCCCATTCCCTGAAGGAACGCAGTCCCACAACCTCTCCGGAAGATTCCACCAGCACCCGCTCCAGCAGATTGCGCAGCTCCCTGATATTGCCCGGCCAGAGGTAGGAACGCAGAAACTTGATCGCCTCCGGCGTCAGACGCCGCACCTGCCTGTGATACTTGTGGTTGAGCGCCGCAAGAAAAAAATCCACCAAAAAGGGCAGATCGTCCAGCCGCTCCCGCAAAGGGGGCAGATGGATGCGCAAAACCGCCAGGCGGTGATAGAGATCGGCCCGGAACTGCCCCAAAGCCACCGCCTGTTCCAGTTCGACATTGGTGGCGCACACGATCCGCACATCCACCGGAATGACGCGCTCGCCGCCAACCCTTTCGACGACACGGTTTTCCAGCACTCGCAAAAGCTTGACCTGAACAGCCTGGGGCATATCACCCACCTCGTCCAAAAAAAGCGTGCCGCCATTGGCACGCTCGAAACAGCCGCGATGGGTTGTCAGGGCGCCGGTAAAAGCGCCCTTTTCATGACCGAACAGCTCCGATTCCAGAAGCTCACGGGAAAGGGCCGAGCAGTTGAGCGCCACGTACGGCGCCGCCGCGCGCGGACTGACCTCGTGCAGGGCCCGGGCCGCCAACTCCTTGCCGGTGCCGGTTTCACCGGTAATGACCACCGAAGCGTCCGATGGACCGTAGAGCTCTATTTTACGAAAAACCGCAAGCATTGCCGGACTGACGCCGACCATGCCGTGAAAAACCGCAGGCCTGAGCCGATCCGCCGGAACGCTTCCCCGAAAAAAAAACTGGATTTCCGAACTCTGCCCCGCAGAAGGCACCCGCCGGACTTCGACGTTAACCACCGTTTTTCCCAGCCGCACCGGCACGCTGCCCAGATCCGCCCCCCGCGCCATCACCTCGTCGGCCAATTCGAAAAGCGACGGTTGGGTTTCCGCCAGCAGTTCTTCCTCCGTTTCATCTTCTCCCGGATCCAGCAAAGCCTCCAGACGGGGAGAAACCGCCCCGATCCGCCAGGCGTTGCCGTCGGACCACAACGTAAGATCCGGCACTCTCGCCGGCAAATTGTCCCGGCCAACAATTTCGACGGCCGTTCCGGCCGGTTCCGACGCCAGAGCTCTCTCCGGATCGTTTGGGCAAAGCTCAGGAGTCATGCCGACTACATCTTTTTCAACTTGGTTTCAACGCTGTTGATCTTGTCCTGGATGCTCTGTTCCTTGTCCACCCGGGTACCGCACTTGATAATCGTGGAGATGCGCGGCGCACCCATTGCATGCACCACCTCGTGGCA
Organism: bacterium; assembly: GCA_024696325.1. Lineage (GTDB taxonomy): Bacteria > Desulfobacterota > Desulfuromonadia > Desulfuromonadales > JAAYDE01 > RGIG7977. Next base: position 3,503 of record JAILGY010000081.1, read on the forward strand.
CTTCTTCACCGCCGCAAAGACATCATCCCACTCGCCCTCGATATTGGTGCCATAGCCGTGCAGCTGGGCATTCAAACCCGCCTCCCGCAGAATCTTCTCGCAGGCGGCCACATACTTGGAAACGGAGACCTCGCCGGTAATCGGCACCACACACAGATCCACAATCGCCTTCATCTCTTCCTCCACTTGAAAAAGTTTTCTTCCCCTGCCCCCCACACATGGGAAGCGGGGATGTTTGGGCAAAACGAAAAGCTCCCGCCAACCAGGCGCCGCATGCTTAATTCGGCACCAGAATCCGGGATTCGCGCTGACGTTTCAGCTCCTTTGCCTCCTCGATCATCTTCTCCATCTGATTGCCTATCGCCTCGGGAAATTTTTCCAGGGCCTCCATCAGGTGCCGCGCTTCAATATCACACTGCACCGGCACGATGTCGCCGTTATTGGTGCGCACCTGGGTTTCACCGATGAAGAGCGTCTTGCGGCGGCTGTCCGGACCGCCATCCGCCCGGATCGGCGTCAGCTGTTTAATCCGTCCCACCTTGAAATCGGTAAACATCTCTTCGCGATAGAGATTGTTGGGATCCATGGCAATCTGCAATCTGGCCTTTTCCTGTTCTCCACTCACGTCCTTGTTTCTCCTTTTTGAAAATAATGAATAAAAACAAATGCTTTTACCGTTCGCCCTTGAGCTGTTTCTGCGTATTGATCACAATAACACAACCGGGGCGTATCCACTGCATTACCCTGCGCATCTGGGCTTCCGGGATGGCAACGCATCCGCCCGTGTACGGATTGTAACGGCCAAAGCAGTGCAGAAAAAGAGCCGAGCCCCGGCCCGCAGCGCATTCAGGGTTATAGCCCATGTTCAAAACGTACTGGTAGGGCTCCTGATAATCGACGATCCGCTCGCTGGCCTTCGCGTTCAAACCGGGATAGTTCCTGATGTCGACAAGTTCATTGTAGCGCATTCCCTTCCGCTCGTCGCCGGACCAGTAGATATTTTCGTCAACCTGCAGATAGGGCATATGGCAGCCCGGATCGGGCGCGATGCCAAAGGCCTTGTCAATCACAAAGGCACCAACCGGCGTTTTACCGTCGCCTTCCTTCGTTTTGCCGAGACCATTTTTGCCGATGAAACCCGGAGTGGCCAGAACTTCATGCCACTGTCCATCTTCGGCTTTTTCATGCACAGAGATGGTCGCCGTGGTTTGTGCAAGAGCCGCAACCACAATCAACTGCCTTGCCGAACGCGCCTGCGGCAGACGGGCCACCCATTCGGGGCTTAAAATGGCCTCGGAGGCTGGAGCGACGGCCGCTTCGGTACTCGTCAAAGAGTTTACCGTTTCCTGTTTTTGTGCGCATCCGGCAACCGGGTAAAGAGTTCCAATCAGCACAAGACTCACAATCGCTTTTTCGCACAGCTCCCGCATGGTTTTCTCTCTTCCCATTTTATTTCCCTCCTTTTCCGCAAACCTTGCTCAGTATTCCTGGCCGGCCCACACGACCCGGCCGATGATCTTGACCTCATGCTCTGCGCAATAAAAGAAACCATAGGCCGGATTGTCCGATTTCACCTGAATACGCTCCGGTTCAACCAGTATCCGTTTGCAGTGCAGCTGCCCGCCATAACTCATCACATACAGGCCGTCATGCAGGGCCGCCTGCATCCTCAAATCGATAAGCAGCACCGCCCCGGGCTTGATGGTGGGCAGCATGGAATCCCCTTTTGCGGTAATGACCGCCAGCTTGTCCACATCAAGATGCTTCTCCTGGAGCCAGTCCCGCCGGAAGCACAAAAAGCCCATGAACTTTTGGGCGCCGTCAAATTCGGCGGCATCGCAGTGGGGAACCTGCACATAGTCCCGCTGAAAGTCGTCCGATTCCGGCAAGGAACCACCCACATCCAGCAATTCCCGGACATCCACCCCCAGAGCGTCCGCTATCGTCTTGAGCGTCACCGATCGGGGATTGTTCGTTCTCCCCGAAAGGAGCTTGGACATGCCCGATTCCTGCATGCCGATCCGGGCCGCCAGCTCTTTCTGCGAAATACCCTGCCGCGTAATGATTTCCTTTATTTTCCCAACCGAATTCATATCCCTCCCCTGTTTTGTCAAATAGAGGATACCGATATCTCTTTCGAAAAGAAAGTCATGGAAAACTTTCAAGAAAAAACATACATAGGCATTCATAAAGTATAACATAATCCTTTGCAATTTTAAAAACGGGCGCAAAAGCGGGAGAACCCGGCATGAGAATTCTGCACACTTCCGATTGGCATATCGGACGCACCCTGTACGGCAACAAACGCTACGAGGAATTCGCGGTCTTTTTTGACTGGCTGGCGAAAACGATTGACGAGAGAGGCATCGAGGCCCTGCTGGTCGCCGGCGACATCTTCGACACCGGCACACCGAGTAACCGCGCACAGGAACTCTACTACCGTTTTCTGATGCAGGTCGCCGCCTCCAGGTGCCGGCACATTGTTCTTGTCGCGGGCAACCACGATTCCCCCTCCTTCCTGGACGCCCCCCAGGCGCTGCTCAAGGCCATCCGCATTCACGTGGTGGGCAGCATGCGAGCCAATCCGGAAGAGGAAGT
>JAILGY010000135.1:0-2831 GCA_024696325.1 bacterium
GGCCTACACCGCCACCAAGGGCGCGCTCAACACCCTGACCAAAAATGTCGCGATGCGGCTGGTGGACACCAATATCCGCTGCAATGCGGTTGCGCCCGGGTCGACCATTACTCCGGCACATCTGGCCAACAAGGCGGGCCAGCAGCCCGGAGGCGCCAAAATGCTGGAGTACAGCAAACATTTCGTCTACTTCCCCGGCCCGGAATGCGAGGCCATTGATCAGGCCTATGCCTGCCTCTATCTGGCGAGCAAAATGGGCCGCGCGGTGCGCGGACAGGTGCTTCAGGTCTGCAACGGCGCGTTTTTGTAAATTTCAATCCACCGCACAAGGAGAAGAAATATGAACCGCTTCTTCAGCATCATCGCCGCACTGCTCGCCACATCATTTTCCTGGAATGCGCAGACGGCCAGAGCGCAAACAACAACCAACGAGGCAACCATGCAGGAACACTATACCTTTAAATTGGACGACAGAGTGACCAGAACCAGTGTCCGGTTCAAAAACCATTTCGGCATTGAGCTGGCAGGCGACCTGTACACGCCCAAAAACGCGGCGGGGAAACTCGCGGCACTTGCGGTGAGCGGGCCTTTTGGCGCGGTCAAGGAGCAGGCCTCCGGCCTCTACGCCATGCACATGGCCATGCGCGGCTTCGCGGCCCTGGCTTTTGATCCATCCTTTACCGGCGAAAGCGGAGGCGAGCCGCGCTTCATGAACTCGCCGGACATCAACACCGAAGACTTCCAGGCTGCGGTGGATTTCCTCTCGGTTCAGGGCAACATCGATCCGGAGAAAATCGGCATCATCGGCATCTGCGGCTGGGGCGGCTTCGCGCTGAACGCAGCTGCCATCGACACCCGCATCAAGGCAACGCTGGCCTCCACCATGTACGACATGAGCCGGGTCACGGCAAACGGCTACTTTGACGCGGACGACAGTGCCGAAGTCCGGGACAAGGCCCGCCGCGCCCTGAACACGCAGCGCACGGAAGATTTCAGAAACGGCGCGTACAAGCTGGCCGGCGGCGTGCCCGACCCGCTGCCCGAAGACGCGCCCCAGTTCGTGAAGGACTACCATGCCTACTACAAGACGCCGCGCGGCTACCACGAGCGCTCCCTCAACTCGAACGGCGGCTGGAACGCGAGCGCAGCAACCTCGCTGCTGAACACCAAACTGCTGGCCTATGCCGGCGAGATCAAAAGCGCGGTTCTGGTCATTCACGGCGAGAAGGCGCACAGCCGCTACTTTGGCGAGGACGCCTTCAAAAAGCTGACCGGCGGCAACAAGGAACTGCTCATCATTCCTGACGCCAGCCACGTGGATCTGTACGACAATCTGGAGAAGATTCCCTTTGACAAAATCGAGGGCTTTTTCAAGGCAAATTTGAAGTGAGGCGGAAGCTTATGAAACCTTTTATCGTCTGCCACATGATGGCTTCCCTTGACGGCCGCATCGACTGCGACATGCTGGAAACCTTGGGCGAAAACAAAACCTACTACGAAACCCTCGCAAGCTACGAATGCGCGGCCTTTATCGAAGGCCGCGTCAGCCGGGCCAAGCACGCCGCCCTGCCCGGCACATTCGAGGACAAAGGAGGAGCCAGGGCGGGATTTGCCATATACCGCGCCATTGGAACCGAACAGACGGCAGGCTGGTCAGTGGCTCTGGATACCAAAGGCGCACTACTCTGGAAGGACGTTCTCGTGGACGATAAGCCACTTCTATGCATCGTGAGCGAGGCAACTCCGGCGGCCTATCTGGATTATCTCAAGAGCAAGGGCATTTCGTACATCGCCGTGGGGGCGGAATGCATTGATCTGGCCAGGGCTATGGAGCTTCTACACGAGCACTTCTGCGCCGGGCGCGTGGCGGTGGTGGGCGGCGGCCACATCAACGCAGCCTTTCTCGCCGCCGGGCTTTTGGACGAGATCAGCATTCTTTACGGCCCGCTCATTGACGGCAGGGCGGACATGCCCTCCCTCTTCGACGGCCTGCCAGCCGAAACCCCGCCTCGCAAACTGAGCCTGCGGTCGGTGAAACGTTTCGACGATGGCTGCGTATGGATGACCTGCAAGCTGGTATAGGAGCATGACGATGCAACGATCTCTTTCGCTGCTTGCGGCGTTCTGGCTCGTTGCGGCCATGTATGCTTTGGCCGCGGCGGAAACGGAGACGAAACAGGAGACACAAATGAACATCAGCATCAACGGACAGCAATTCGCCACGGAGCTTGCCAACAACGACACGGCTACGGCCTTTGTTGCACTCGCGCCGATGAAAATCAAGATGGACGACCTGCACGGCAACGAAAAGTACCACTATCTGGCGACACGCCTGCCTTCCCGCCCGGAAAAACCGGGACAGATCCATGCGGGCGACCTCATGCTTTTCGGCGACAGCTGCGTGGTGCTTTTCTACAGGGATTTCAGCACCAGTTACAGCTTATACCCACATCGGGCGGATGAAAAACACCGGAGGACTTGCCCGTACTCTGGGCACGAGTGCAGTCACGGCGGAGTTCAGCCTGGAAGCAAGGGAACAAAAAACAATGCGATGAAGGGACGGGGCATGCTGAAGGGCGCTTGCCCTGTCGGCGAGACCTGTCCCCCCCCCCCAATCCATCCGGAAAACCCCATCAAGGAGACGAAATATGAAACTGACAACGTATGCGGCAGCAGCGTGCGCGGTGCTTCTGCTGGCAACCCAAACAACAGCCATGGAGGAAACAAAAATGGAACAGAAAAAAGAGGCGGTCAAAATTACGCAGACAGCCGGGCGCGATAACCTGGGAGATTTCGCCCCGGATTTCGCCCGCTACAACGACGATATCCTG
>JAILGY010000150.1:0-4620 GCA_024696325.1 bacterium
CTGTTTCCATTCCGAACACAGAAGTTAAGACTCGCCACGCTGATGATACTGCACGGGAGACTGTGTGGGAAAGTAGGTCGCCGCCGGATCTAAAAAAGAGAAACCCGCCTAAAACGGGTTTCTCTTTTTTTATTTGAAAAGCGGGAATTGGGAGGAATACCCATCCCGCTTTTGTTGTATCTGATCTGGACTGCGGTCGATAGTGTGTAAAGAGTGAGGAATTTATCTATTTTATTACTGCTCAGGATAGCTTCGTATTGACAAAAGTATAAGCTCAAAATTATATTTATTTCTGTGGAATGGCTTATTGAATACACCGATGAATATGGAGAATGGCTTGAAAGCCTGACGCTGGAACAACAGGAAGATATTGTTGCCAGCGTTGAACTTCTGCACCGCAAAGGGCCAAATCTGGGTTTTCCGCACAGCTCCGGAATAAAAGGATCTCGCTATGGTCACATGAGGGAACTCAGGACCCAAAGCGGCGGACATCCACTAAGGACTCTTTACGCTTTTGACCCGCGTCGTGTTGCCATTCTGCTTATCGGGGGCGATAAAACCGGTGATGACACGTGGTACGAAAGAACTGTGCCGGTTGCAGACAGGATTTACGAAGAGCATTTACAGGAGTTCAAAAAGGAGGGGTTGCTCAATGGCTAAGAATTTTCAAGACTTTGTTCGTTCCATGCCGCCAGAATCCAGAGCACGCGCCATGGCCAAAGCAGATGCCATGCTTGCGGAAATGCCTCTTCAGGAAGTCCGTCGTGCCCGTGGACTTTCCCAGGCGCTTTTGGCCGAGGCTTTGCAGGTCAGCCAGCCCTCCATAGCGCAAATGGAGAAGCGCACGGACATGTATATTTCGACATTGCGCAGCCATATTCGTGCAATGGGCGGAGAACTGGATGTGATTGCCCGTTTTCCTGAAGGAGACGTGCGGATTTCCAACTTTTCTGATTTATCGGAGCCAGCCGACAAAGAAGCTCTGGCAGAACCGCTCTCTTGAGAACATTTGTTTATCAATGCGTTGACACAGAAAAGGTGACGTGTACACCGGTTTGGCGTAACAAATACAGCAAAAAGGCGGGAACTGACGGAATATCCGGCTCCCGTTTTTTTATTTCTCAATCCCCAAAACTATCGACCAGCACGCTGTTGAACATATTCAGTTCAACCACGAGATCTCTTGCAAATAAAAAAGCAACGGCGTCAACCGTTGCTTTTTTGGGGGGTGGGACTTCTTGGGGGACCAATACAATAATATACTTCTTTGCTTCTTATACCTGGGACAATACCGCTTTTCCAAAACAGGTTTCCGGCTGAAGCTGGAACGCTTCTTCAAGGTCCTGCTCGGAGAATTCCGCCAGTTTCCAGCACTCGGGAGAGGCGAGGATTTTCTCCACCATTTCGTGGTTGAATTCATGGCCTGATTTGCTGGCCTTGATATGTCCCAGAATCGGGAAACCAAGCAAGCTAAAATCACCAATCATATCAAGTATTTTATGCCGTACAAATTCGTCCGGGAAACGCAGGCCTTCCGGATTGAGCACCGCATTGTCGCCTACAACGACCGTATTCTTGAAAGAAGCGCCTTTGGCCAGGTTGTTCGCCTTGAGGTATTCAAACTCTTTCATGAAGCCGAAAGTACGCGCCGGCGCGATTTCCTGCCAGAAAGATTCCGGCGTTACCTTGATGGTATGACTTTCGGTGCCGATGCAGGGATGATCAAAGGCAATCTTGAACGTGATGCGGAAAAAACGCGAGGGGATGATGTTGATTCGTTTTTCTCCCGAGGCCAGGGAAATCGGTTTGCGGATGGAGAGGTATTTGCGCGTGGCATGCAGTTTTTTGATGCCGATGGCGCGGATTTTTTCAACATAGAAACGGGCGCTGCCATCCATCACCGGAACTTCCGGGCCATCAATATCAATATTCAGGTTGTCAATACCGAAGCTGTACAGTGCGCCCAACAGGTGCTCGACGGTTGCAACGCTTGCGCCGTTGCGGCCAAGAACTGTGGCCATGCGCGTATCCACCACATTTTCCGAACAGGCCTTGATGGAAACAATCCGGTCGCCCATATTGCGGTAAAAAATGATGCCGTTGCCGCTTTGGGCCGGACGTAATGTAACATGGATAGTCTGACCGGAATGGACTCCGACGCCGGAGAAGGTCAGGGGGGCTGCCAAGGTGCATTGATTGATCATCTTTTTTTCTCCCCGTAATGCGGTTCAGATACTTGCCATGTAGTTATGCAAGATGTTTGCCATATTGTAATATGCTGATTTTAATTGATATTTTTATTTGGCGCTCTGCAAGTAACACAAGAGTGTGACATTTGAAGCACACCCCTTGGTCTCATAGTTTTCCAGAGCGCAGAATGGCGATGGCAAGCCACAGTCCCAGTATCGCTGCAACGGAATATCCCAGCAAACCTAGTGTGGGAAAACCAAAGAAATGCGGTCCTTTGTCCGTTTGCATGATCAGGGAGGAACCGACGATCAGGGCGGATATCAGCAGGCTGAAAGATATTCGATTGCTGGCCTTGTCGAGATCGGCCATCATCTTTTCAAAGCCATGATGCCGCAGGTCGATGCGGAACTTGTCCTTGTTGAGGCGGGTCAGCAGTTCCCGAATATCGTGTGGCAGCTGTTTGAAAAGCCCGCTGTAGTTCGTCACAATATCGAGGGCTTCGCGCGACATTTCCACCGGGGAGAAACGTTCGCGTATGAGCCGGGTGATGAGCGGTGAGAGCATTTCCACCATGTTGAACTCAGGATCCAGCTGGCGGCCTATTCCTTCCACTGTTACCAGCGATTTGGCCAGAATCATCAGGCTGCTGGGGAATTTAATCCGATAGCGGTTGAGAATGGCGGAAAAATCGACAAGGAGCTGCCCGGTATGAATTTCGTTCAGAGGCAGACCGTAATAGTCATCCAGAAATTCCGTCAGATCAGAGCGTAATTCGTACAGGTTGATATTGTCGGAAAGTTCCACTGAATTGCGCAGAATCTCGACAAGGTGGTTGACGTCCCGGCGCAATACGGCGTTGAGCAGGTCTGAAAGCTGCTGCTTCATGGTTGGATCGAGACGGCCGGTCATGCCGTAATCCAGCATGCAAACCACATTGCCCGGCAGAATGAAGATATTTCCAGGATGCGGGTCGCCGTGGAAATAGCCAAACTCCAGAATTTGTCGCAAGATGGCGTGGGCACCGTTGTAGGCGATTGCCTTGAGATCGTAGCCACCCTTTTGCAACGCTGCGATATCCGTCACCTTGATGCCGTGAATGAACTCCATGGTCAGGGCGCTTTCGCCAGTGGCATGCCAAAACACCTTGGGAATATATACGGTGGCATCATCTTTGAAATTCTGGGTGAAGCGATCGATCGCATGCGCTTCCCGGGTAAAATCCAGTTCGCGGAGAATGGTCCGGCGAAAATCGGTGACGATTCCCACCGGATCGTAAATTTCCCAGTGCGGGAAATAATTGCGGATACGCTGGGCGAGTCCCAGCATGATTTCCAGATCGGTTTCCACGATTTCACGGATATTGGGGCGCCGGATTTTGACTGCGACCTTCTCGCCACTGATCAGGACACCCTGGTACACCTGGGCGATGGATGCTGCCGCGACCGGTTTCGTCTCAAATTTCTGGAATACTTCGGCGATAGGATGCCCCAGTTCTTTTTCGAACTGTGCCCGAAGTTCTTCGAACGGCACCGCAGGTACGTCATTTTGCAGTTTGCGGAATTCCTCCGTGAAGTCATTGGGAATCAAATCTGGCCGGGTTGAGAGGATCTGCCCCATCTTGATGAAGGTAGTGCCCAGCTCTTCCAAAGCCAATCGCAACCGTTCTGGTGGAGTCATGCCCTGGGTTTCCCCATGGTGAGGACCACCCGTGACGATTTTTCTTCCCAACTCCAGATAGCCACCCAGATTGAGCTGATCGACAATATGACCAAAACCATATTTGACCAGTACAGTCAGAACAGTGCGGTAGCGTTTAAAAAGCCGGATGTTGCGATGGAAGCGAAAGACGTTTAGCATGTTTTTTTCAGGTATCTTGTGTTTCCTGTGGATTTTCCAGCTTCTGTACGCGTTGTTCCAGCGTGTCCAGCCGCTTTCTGAGCGCTTCAAGGTCTTCCGGCGTAATCAATCCGAAACGAGAACATGCCTTTTGGACTTCCTCGCGAGCCAAACTTTCCAATTTCTGTTGATTTTCATCGACGATCTTCTGCAGACGGTCCAGCAGCTTTTTCCCTTCGTCTTCTCTTAGGTGCAGCTGCTTGGTTATCTCGTTCACAGTTTCCTCTAATTTGCGCTGCCCCATGGAAAGCGTTCCCACACCCAACAAAACAAATTTTTCAATCAGTTCCAGCATGTTTTTCTCCTTTTGTTGTTGATGATACACAGACGGATATCTTTTCTCTTCCGAGTTTGTTTTTTATTATTTTTTTGTTTTGCAATTTTTTCAATTTCCAAACAGTGAACCGCTTCCGGCGATTTCCGGGGGAGTGCGCTGAAAGTGACGGTAGGCCAGCGCGGTGGCGATGCGCCCGCGCGGGGTGCGGTGAATAAAGCCCTGCTGGAGCAGATAGGGTTCGATAACATCCTCAATGG
>JAILGY010000157.1:0-6353 GCA_024696325.1 bacterium
GACCGCGTCTCCTCCGTCTTCGTTCCGGCCATCATCCTCATCGCACTGATCACCATCGCGGTCTGGCTGTTCCTGGGTGAAAGCGCTGGATTCGCGCTGGCGCGCGGCATCGCGGTGCTGGTCATCAGCTGTCCCTGCGCCTTGGGGCTGGCGACGCCGGTGGCGATCATGGTGGGCAGCGGACTGGGCGCCAAGCACGGCATCCTGTTCAAAACTGCCGCCGCGCTGGAAAAGACCGGTCATGCCCGCATCGTCGTGCTGGACAAGACCGGCACCATCACCACCGGAGAACCGCAGGTCACCGACATTCTGCCCGCTCCCGGCATTGATGAAAGCACCCTGCTCCGGCTGGCCTGCGTGCTGGAACGCGGCAGCGAGCATCCACTGGCGCGCGCCATCGTCCGGGCCGCCGCCGATGCGAACGTTAACAGCACGGAGATTCCGGAAATCGCGGAAAATATTGAGGCGCTGCCCGGACGCGGCCTGCACGGCACCTATGAGGGCGCAAGGCTTGCGGGTGGCAACACCGCCTTTGTCGGTGAAACGGTGACAATTCCTTCCGAACTGCGTGAAAAAGCGGAACAACTGGCGCAGAACGGCAAAACGCCGCTGTTTTTCAGCCACGGGGACAAATTCCTGGGTCTTGTCGCCGTCGCGGACATCATCCGGCAGGAAAGTGCCCAGGCTATACGGGAACTGCACGACATGGGGCTGCGCGTCATCATGCTGACCGGCGACAACGCACGCACCGCGCAGGCCATCGGCGCCCAGGCGGGCGTGGACGAGGTCATCGCGGAAGTCCTGCCCCAGGACAAGGAAGAAACCGTGCGGAAGCTGCAGGCACAGGCGCACACCATCATGGTGGGTGACGGCATTAACGATGCGCCGGCGCTCACGCGCGCGGGCACCGGCATCGCCATCGGCGCCGGCACGGATGTGACCATCGACGCGGCGGAAGTCGTGCTGGTCAAGAACCGTCTCAGTGATGTTCCGGCGGCGATCCGGCTCAGCCGCGCCACCCTGCGCAACATTTACCAGAACCTGTTCTGGGCTTTTTTCTACAACGCCCTGGGAATCCCGCTGGCGGCGGGCGTCTGGATCAAGACGCTCGGCTGGCAGCTCAGCCCGATGTTCGGGGCGGCGGCCATGAGTCTTTCCAGCTTCTGCGTGGTCAGCAACGCGCTGCGGCTGAACTTGTGCGAACTTTATCCCGGCGAGCCATCGCCACCAAAGGAGGAAACCATGGAAAAAACGCTGAAAATCGAAGGTATGATGTGCGGTCACTGCGAAGCACGGGTGAAACAGTGCCTGGAAGCGCTGCCCGAAGTGGCAAGCGCGGTGGTCAGCCACGAAAAGGGCACTGCGGTGCTCACGCTGAAGCAGGACATTGCCGACAGCAAACTGAAACAGATCGTGGAGGAGCAGGGATACAAGGTCCTGTAATTTCTTCTGCAGTGGAAAAGCGAACGGCGCCTCATTCCAGGGAGGCGCCGTTTACATGCCCCTTCATTTGCTTACCAAAAACAATCCAATGGCGCAGATCACCACTCCAACAATCTGCCGGAGAGATATGGTCTCGTGATACAGCAGCGGCCCTATGGCCAGCAACGCGACAGCAAGACAGGTATTGGCGATTAGTGATCCACTGCTGACCTTCCACCCTGCGCGATAGAGAAAAACATAACCGGCCTCAAGCGCGACAATGGCCATGCCCAGGACAAAAGATGTCCAGTTGATCTTTGCCATTTCCGGCATGATGTCCTGCGGCTTCACGCTTGTCACAAACAGAATCGTCGCGAGCAAGGCGCCCATAAGATAGGTGACAATCAAGGCTCCGAATGTATTGATATTTTCCGGCAGCGACTTTGTACAGATATTATAAAAGCAGTTTGCCGCAACAATCAGCAGCAGGGGCCACAGCATACTCCACATCTCATTTTTCTCCTTCAGGCTGGCATGTTGGATCTGATTTCTTCCTCCTTCAGGCAGCCGCTATTGCGGACGGCTTCCCCAGACAGCAAAAATTTGCCATTACCTGCCATTTGCGTTTAATATATCATAGGTGGGAGTGTCCTTGTAAGGGAAGCGGCGCGAAACCCATTACTGAAAAACCGAAAGGCAAACGACCGATGCACGCCCTGCTACTGGCGCTGGGTTCCAATCTGGGAGCGCGGAAAGACATTCTCAGTGGCGCCTGCGCCGCTCTGGAACGTTACGGCATACCACTCCTGCGGCGTTCCCATCTGTTCGAGACCGCGCCGGTTGGCGGACCAACCGGACAGCCGCCCTACCTCAACGCGGCGCTGGCGGCGGAAACCGTGTTCACACCACTGGAACTGCTGGACACCTGCCAACGCATCGAGGCGCTTTTCGGGCGGGAGCGGCGCGAACGCTGGGGAGCGCGCACATTGGATATTGACATTCTGGCCTACGATGAGCTGCTGGCCGAAACCGCGCGGCTGACCCTGCCCCATCCGCGCCTGCATGAACGCGCCTTTGTATTGGCGCCGCTTCTGGAGGTGGCCCCGGATTGGCGGCATCCCCGTCTCGGCAAAACCACACGGCAACTGTGGGAAGAACTGCCCGAACACTCCACGCCGGGCGCGTGGCGGCTTTTAACCGAGGAATGGTGATCCTTTGATGATTGTACGTCTGCTTTTGTGGTTGTTAATCTTCTATGTCTTCTTTCGCCTCGGCCGCTTTGTGTGGCAGTTTCTGGCTACGGTCCGGCTGTTGAACCGGAGCGTCAAAACTTCGTCCTCTGGCGATGTCAAAGATGGGCATCTGATAAAGGATCCGCAGTGCGGCACCTACTTTCTTGAAAGCGAAGCCGTTCATGCGGTGATAGACGGGCGTGAGTACCGCTTCTGTTGCAGGGAATGCCGCGACGCCTTTCTCCAGACACGGCGCAAAACCCGGTAAAAAAACATTTTTAACTTTTCCCAACGTTTTCCCAAAGGAGGAGACTTGTAAACCATGAAGATTCATGAATATCAGGCCAAAAAGATCTTTCAGGAATTTGGCATACCGGTGCCACGCGGAACCCTGGCGCGTCATTCGGGAGAGGCACGTGCGGCGGCCTGCGCGCTGGGTGACGGCCCCTACGTGGTGAAGGCCCAGATCCATGCCGGCGGACGCGGCAAGGGCGGCGGCGTCAAGGTGGTAAAAACGCTTGATGAAGTCAAACACGCGGCGCGGCGGATGCTGAACTCGCAGCTGGTCACCCACCAGACCGGTCCGGAAGGCAAAACGGTGAAACGCCTCTACGTTGAGGAAGGCTGCGCCATTGCGCGCGAGCTCTACGTGGGCATGCTGCTGGACCGCGCCACTTCCCGGGTGACGCTGATGGCTTCGGCCGCGGGCGGCATGGATATCGAAGAGGTGGCGGCAAAATCTCCTGAAAAGATCTTTCGTGAAGCTATCGATCCGCTGACGGGGCTTACGGCCTTTCAGGCACGGCGCATGGCGATAAAGCTGGATCTCAGGGGCAAGCTCACCGGTGAAGCGGTACGGCTGTTCCAGAACCTCTACAAGCTGTTCATCGCCAAAGACTGCTCGCTTGCGGAGATCAATCCCCTGGTGGTCACCGGAGAAAATCATCTTCTGGCACTGGACGCCAAACTCAACTTTGACGACAACGCCCTCTTCCGCCATCCCGATATCCGCGCGCTGCGCGACTTTGACGAAGAGCCCGAAAGCGAAATCGAGGCCAGCGAATACGATCTGCCCTACATCGCGCTGGACGGCAATATTGGATGCATGGTAAACGGCGCCGGACTGGCCATGGCCACGATGGACATCATTCAGCTTGCGGGCGGATCCCCCGCCAACTTCCTGGATGTGGGCGGAGGCGCTTCCCGGGAAAAGGTTGCGGCGGCCTTCCGCATCATCCTGATGGATCCCAAGGTCAAGGGAATACTGGTCAACATTTTTGGCGGCATCATGAAATGCGATGTCATCGCCGCCGGCATTATTGATGCGGTGCATGAAATCCAGCTGACAATTCCTCTGGTGGTGCGGCTGGAGGGCACCAACGTGGAGGCCGGCAAGAAACTGTTGAAAGAGAGCGGTTTGAATATTATCGCTGCCAGTGGCATGGACGAAGCGGCCCAGGCCATTGTGCGGGCGGTGGGAGGCGCACAATGAGCATTTTGGTCGATAAAAACACACGGGTTGTCACCCAGGGGATTACCGGAGCGCACGGCATGTTCCACACGCTGGCCTGCCGTGACTACGGCACACAGATGGTGGCGGGCGTCACGCCCGGCAAGGCGGGGACTTCAGTAGAGGGAATCCCGGTTTTCGATACTGTCGCCGACGCGGTGCGCGAAACCGGCGCCAACGCCTCGGTCATCTACGTGCCGCCGGCCTTCGCCGCCGACGCCATCATGGAGGCGGTCGAAGCGGAAGTGCCGCTGGTCGTCTGCATTACCGAGGGAATTCCGGTCCTCGACATGGTGAAGGTCAAACGCTACATGGAAGGCAAAAAGACCCGTCTTATCGGGCCCAACTGCCCCGGAATCATTACGCCCAACGAATGCAAGATCGGCATTCTGCCCGGCTATATCTACAAACCGGGGCCGGTAGGCGTTATCTCCCGCAGCGGCACACTGAACTACGAGGGCGTCTGGCAGCTCAGCAACCGGGGGCTGGGACAGTCCACCTGCCTTGGAATGGGCGGTGATCCGGTCAACGGCACCGGCTTTATCGACGCGCTGAAACTGTTCGAGGCGGATCCGGCCACTGAAGCGGTGCTGATGATCGGCGAGATCGGCGGCACGGCGGAAGAAGAGGCGGCGCGTTTCATCCGCGACAACATGACCAAACCGGTGGCGGCCTTCATCGCCGGCGTAACCGCCCCCCCCGGCAAGCGGATGGGCCATGCCGGCGCCATCATCGCGGGCGGCAAGGGCACCGCCGCAGAGAAGATCGCAGTGCTGGAGGAATGCGGCGTCAGCGTGGCGCATTCGCCGGCCGACATGGCGGACGCGCTGCTGAAGATCTACCATCCGTAGATCCTCGGTTCTCCGCAAACGGTCTTGACATCACGCGGAGAAAGCCCTATAAAATGGTTCGACAATTTGGGGGTGTGGCTCAGCTGGGAGAGCGCCTGCTTCGCATGTAGGAGGTCAGGGGTTCGAATCCCCTCATCTCCACCATCATAAAAACGAGGCACTGTTCAAAATATTGACAGTGCCTTGTTTTTTAGCAGTACTTCCCGCCAGTCCATACCTTTCAGCATTTCCTCTTACAACTGTTTGATTCTCCAGAAGGATTTTTCATGACCCCTCCGGTTGCGGGCGAAGTTCCGGTTTGCGGCAATTCTCACGGTTTTGATCTGCTGGTCGTGCTGGGTCCGACCGCTTCGGGAAAGACCCGGCTGGGGGTCGCGCTCTGCAGGGAGCTCAATGGCGAAATCATCTCCGCCGATTCCCGGCAGGTCTACCGCGGCATGGACATCGGTACCGGCAAGGACCTGGAGGAATACGGCGATATCCCGGCGCACCTTCTGGACATTGCCGAACCGGGCGAAGAGTTCAACCTGTTCGCCTTCCAGCGCCTCTGCCTGCAAAAGATCGACGAAATCCGCGGGCGCAAGCGCCTGCCAGTCATAGTCGGCGGCACCGGGCTCTACATCGACGCCATCCTGCGCCGCTACCGTCTGGCGGAGGTGCCGGTCAACCCGGATCTGCGCGCCCGACTGGAAAAGCTGGATACCGAAACCCTGGCCGAACTGCTGGTTCAAAGCCATCCCGCGCAGCACAACACTACCGATCTCTGCAACCGCGAACGCATCCTCCGCGCTCTGGAGATTGCGCTGGGCGAGGCGAACGCGCCCGTTTTGCCGGACTTCCCGGAGATGCACCCTCTGGTGCTGGGCATCCGCTGGCAGCGGGAAACCCTGAGGGAACGCATTGCCCTACGTCTGCGAGAGCGTCTGCAGCAGGGCATGATCGAGGAAGTGGCCGGACTGGCCGCCAAGGGCGTTTCCTTCACGGTGCTGGAACGCTACGGCTTGGAGTACCGTTTTGTCTCGTGGTTTCTCCAGGGCAAACTTTCCCATGAGGAAATGTACCAGCAGCTGCTGCACGCGATCTGCGACTTTTCCAAGCGCCAGATGACCTGGTTCCGGCGCATGGAGCGCCTGGGCGTCACCATTCACTGGCTGGACGGAGAAAACGATCCCCTCGCGGCCGCGCGGCGCATTGTCGAAGCAGCGCAAGAGGCCCCGAACAATTCTTGAAAAGGAGGCAAAGACATGACGCCGGAGGAACAGGCACGGGAACGGATCGACGCGCGGCTTGAGCAGTCGGGCTGGGTCGTTCAGGACCTGAAAAAAGTAAATCTTTTTG
>JAILGY010000163.1:0-3064 GCA_024696325.1 bacterium
GCTTTCGAGGTTCATCTGCTTGGCCATCAAAAGCGATTTGCGGTAGCATGAAGCCAGAACGTCCAGTTCTCCATGATTTCCGTCGATCCAGCCTGGGCCGACGGCATGGATGATATACTTTGCCGGAAGCCGGAATGCCGGCGTCACGAAAACTTCGCCTGTTCGCATCGCGCCGATTTTTGCGCGTTCCGCCAGGAGCTCTTTTGCGCCGGCGGCCATGTACACCGCATAGTCTGTGCCGTTGCCATAGGTTGGCTCCGGATTGGCCGTGTTGACGATGGCGTCTGTTGCTACCTTCGTGATGTCGTCTCTGATGATCTTGAATGGCATAATGAAATCCTGCCTTGTCTTGTTGGAGGCGTGCTTGCAATGTGAGTGCAGTATATGCGAGGCGCCGGAGAGGTGCAACGCGGACAAGGGAGAGGGGAAGAGTATGATGACTAGAATTCGGGAGGCTAAAATGAAAGTGTTCTGCATGGTTGCGGCCGTACTGTTTTCCATGACGTCTGTGGCGGCAATGGCCGATGAGGTCAGTGACAAACTGGACGGCACATGGATTGAAACCCGGCAGATAAGGGACTACCCGAGGACGGTCCTGCATTTTAACGGCCGGAAACTTCACGTCGAGAACATGTTCGACAAGGAAATATCCGTTGAATACAGGGTCACGGAAAAGAAGGCCGATGAGTTCAGCATCAGCTTTGAATACCGCCATATGGTCAAACGGGGCAATGGCCGGATTGTCGAACACCGGGAAATGCCGGAATTTCTTTTTCATGTGGAAAACGGCCGGCCGATTCTCTCCGCAACTGCCATCGAACTTGATGGACGCGGCCTGATCATTTTGGACGAATATTTGCGCAAGGAGGATTTTGTCGAGGGCTTCGAGTCCGAGTTAAGGAAAAAGCTGAACAACCGGCCGTGCCCTCCCATGACGAAAGAATAAACATTTGCCGTTTACATTCCAGAAGGCTCCCTCTTTGAGGAAGCTGGCCGCGAAACGGCCTGAGGGAGTGGAGTGAGCTCGAGTCAACTCCCCCCCCTGACGGCTTCGTCGCCTTTCCCCCTCTGAGAGGGGGCTGTTGTAAAAGAGCAGGAAATCCGCCATGCCATCTTCTTTTTCCGTGTACTTCCATATTCCGTTCTGCCTGAGGAAATGCCCCTACTGCGACTTCTATTCGGTGGCGGGCGAGCAGGAACACATCGACGCCTATGTCGCGGCGCTGGAATGGCAACTGGCGTCCCCAATGGCCGGAGGTTTTCAGGCCGACGGAATCTGCTCCAGCGTGTTCTTTGGAGGTGGTACACCTTCGCTGATGACGCCTTTCCAGGTGGGGCTGCTGCTGGATGCCGTGGCGCGGCGCTTCGGTTTCACGGCGGATGCCGAAATTACGCTGGAAGCCAATCCCGGCACGGTGACACTGGAAAAGCTGGCCGGATGGCGCGCCGCCGGCGTCAACCGCTTGTCGCTGGGCGCGCAGTCCTTTGATGACCGGCAACTAACCGCTCTGGGACGGATCCACAACGCGGCGGACATCGTTCAAGGTATTCGCTGGGCACGGGAAGCCGGTTTCTCCAATCTGAATCTCGATCTCATTTTCGGTCTGGCCGGTCAGAAAGCGCGGGATCTGGAGAAACAGCTTGCGCAGGCACTCGACTTTGCGCCGCAGCATCTCTCGCTCTACGGTCTGGGTATCGAGGCGGGTACTCCCTTCGGAGCTCTTGAAGCCCAGGGCGCACGGCTTGCTGCGGACGAGGAGGATTGGGAGCGCATGTACCTTTCCGCCCACGAGTTGCTGATCGCCCATGGTTTTCACCACTACGAGATTTCCAACTACGCGCTTGCGGGATGCGAATGCCGCCACAACCTGCACTACTGGCGCCGCGGGACCTCGCTGGGGATTGGTGCCGGCGCGCACGGATTCAGCGCGCAAAGCTACGGTGTGCGCTACGCGGTGCCTGCGGATTGGCAAGGTTATGTCCGGGGGGAACTTGCTTCGGAGGAGATCGAACGCTTTGACCGCCGCCAGGCGATGGCGGAGACACTCTATTTGGGCCTGCGCACTGCGGAGGGTGTTTCCCTTGAGGATTTTGAGGAGCGCTTTTGCCTGAAGCTCGAAGAGGCCTTTCCTCGGGAGTTGGAGCAAAGCGGCGCTTTTCTCGAAGAGCATGGGGGAAGTCTTCGGATGCGGCTTTCTGGCTGGCTTATCTACGATACCTTGATTCAGCGTTTTTTGTGATGGACGTGTTTTTTTATAGCGCATCGGCTGGGCAGGGCTTCACGGGAATGGCAGGCGTGACATGTTCGCCAATGATCTTTTCCATCCAGATCATGTCGTACCAGCGCCCGAACTTGTAGCCGCACTGCACGAAGGTCCCTGCCAGTTTAAAACCAAGATGGCTGTGGAAATGCGCGCTGTCGCGTGTGAGGTACTCGTCTTTTTCGCGCGGCCAGGCGATGCAGGCATAGAGGTTGAGGATCCCCATCTGGCGCAGCCGTGCTTCCAGTTCCCGGTAGAGCAGGCCGCCGATGCCGGAGCGGCGCAGGGAACGCTCCACATAGATGGAAAGCTCCGCCGACCACGAGTAGGCTTCCCGCCCGACAAAGGGCCCCGCATAGGCGTATCCCACGATTTGCCCCTGCCGGATCGCCGCCAACCAGGGGTAGCCGGCGTCAAGCCGCGCCGAGATCCGCTCACGGAACTGCGCGGCGCTGGGTATGTCGTATTCAAAGGTGATGGCAGTCTGTTCCACGTAGGGCGCGTAGATCCGCAGCATATCCGCCGCATCCCCGGCAACCGCCATTCGTATCCGTGTATCTTCCATGGGAAAACCTTCTTTTTCGCCTTGCACGCCGCTTCAGAGCATCACCTTGATGGCAAATACCAGGGAAATGATCCACATGGAGAGTGGAATTTCCCGAAAACGGCCCAGAATCAGATACAGCCCGACATGCGCCATGACTCCCATCATGACGCCGTTGGCGACACTGCTTGAAAACGTCATGAACAAAATGCACAGAAAGGCGGGGATACCCTCAATCGGATTGTTGAAGTTGATGCCC
>JAILGY010000177.1:0-4989 GCA_024696325.1 bacterium
CCCGTGGCGGGCGAATAGCTCACCGTGATGGACGGCGCGCCGTGGGACTGCGGCGAGTCCGCAAAGATGATTTTGTCCCCGTCCGGTGCAAAGAAGAAATACGCCCCCTGTTCCTCCATGCGCCAGAGGATGTAGTCGTAGACACTTTCGCCGTACTGCATGGCGAATTCCTGCGCGGGATAATCGGACCGTGTGAAGCGGAACTCGTGCGGGATGTTGAAAAACTGCTGCCCGCCGAGCAGCTCGTCCGCGGCGTCCCGCGCCGTCTTGTCGAGGAAAATGGCGCTCTGCACAAGCTGCGTGAGCTTCCAGAAGGCCGGGCGCAGTTCCACCTGGTAATAGGTCCAGCCGTTGAAGTGTCCGCTCTGCTCCACGCGCGCGGGGAAACCCTGGAACACGGCATCTCCGCCGCTTTGCCTGTGGATGGTGAAGAGGGCGGGGGCGTCCAGCACCTTGTCCGCGTCCACGCTGCTGTCCTGGCTCACCAGGTCGATGCTGAAGCTGAACAGCCGGTTCAGGCCCTCCGTGCCGCGGAAACGCACCACATGGAAGGTTTCTGGCTGCAGAGCCGTTGAGGAGAAGTGAAAGAGTTCCGTATAGGTGCGGTCAGGCATGGGTTCCCTCCATAGTCCGGGCGGCGGATGCTGCGCCGCGTTTCCAGAATACCCGCACGGGCGGGCATGTTTCCGGCGCGCCAAGGTAGAAGCCCATGGCGCTGTCCACGCCCAGGGGGCGTTTCGGCGGCTCATGCTCTGCCGGGTGCAGGGCCAGTTCGTAGTCCAGCGGGGCGTCAAGGTAGCGGCGCACATGCGCCGCCAGAGCCTCATGGTCCGTCTGCCCCGGAAGAAAGCGGCGCATGTCTTCCTGGGAAACGGCATTCAGGTGGATGCGGAACTTGCCGGTGCTGTCGCGCAGGCACTGCCCCAGCATGGCGTCCGTGCCCAGGCGGGCGTTGGCCAGTCCCGGCCGGCAGCGCTGGTCAAAGGGGATGGGAACGCGCCGCTCCACGCACTGCTCCACGCGCACATCGTCACGCCCCAGCGCGAGTCCGAGAAAAAGCTCCAGATTCGCGGCGGAACGGGTGCGCCGGGCGAACATCTGCGTCAGGTGCGCCCTGGGCAGGCCCGCCTCCCGCAGGGATTCATGCGCCTGGCCCATGAGGCAGAACTGGATGTGCGCGGCGTCATGGCTCCGGTTTTCCACCGTGCGGCATTCCAGGCGGTTGTGCAGGTTGGCCTCGTAGCGCAGCTGGGTCAGATGGTTGTTGAGGATGTCCAGAAAATCGCGGGAAACGCTCTCGTCGCCGCGGGCCTCTTCCAGCAGTTCCTCGGTGTAGAGGGTGGGCAGCGGCCCCATGGTGCTGTACAGGCCGAAACCGGTGGCGGTAAGGGCATAACGGGGGCCTTCGTCCTGTTCCTTGATGTCCGTCACTTCGGTGGAGGGAAAGGCCAGCGAAAGCCAGGGGCGGATGAAAATGTTTTCGCGGATGAAAGCGCGCCATTCCTCCGGCGTCCTGGCATGCAGATAGCCCAGCAGGCGCAACGCCTGCCCCAGGGAGAACCGTTTCGGTTCGGAGAGGATCCTCTCCGTCAGATCAGCTGCTTTTCGCCCAGTCGCGGCGGCCATGTGTAACTCCCCTCTCTGCCGCCCACGGTGAGGTGCAGCCGGGAATAGGTGTTAAGGTTTGCGTATTCGGCAAAAAAACGCTCCAGGGCGTTGGCGAAGAGGAAGAGGTCGCCCATGGAAACAAAGCCTGCCGGGTCGAGTGTAAGGTGGAGCAGGCGCCCGCGCAGCATCCGCCCGCGAAACAGGCGTTCCTCGTCGCCGGAGGAAAATGCCGTGATGGCCCGCACGCGGCTTTGATTGGCCGCGGCAAGTTCGGGAGCGGCGGCGCTTTCCGGCAGATAGAGTTCCAGCAGGGAACGCAGCGCCCCGGCAGAGGCCAGGGAAAGCAGATTGGCGTTCATGTGTGAGAGGAAGCGCCAGTGCAGGCTCTCGTCCGCGTGGCGGGGCAGCATGGGCGTGGGGGCCGTGATGTTGGAAAAGTCCGCCTGCGCGGGCGACGAGTCCGTGGGGCGGCACACGTCTCCGGCCTGCAGGCTGCCCGGCAGGGAATGGTTGCAGCACAAAAGCTCCATGGAAAGCGTGCAGCGTTCCGGAATGGCTTCGCGGTGCTCCAGACGGTACAGGGGCGTCAGGAGATGTTCAATGGCCCCGTCCTTTTCATCCCGGCGGTAGCGCAGGCTGTAGAGCATCCCCTTGCTGCTTTCGTCATAGGCTTCATAGGGCCGGCAGGGCAGTGTGCGCCCTCCGGGAAGCAGCGCCGTGGCCTTTTCCACACCCAGGATTTCAAGAAAGCGGCGTTTCCCATCTTGGGGCCGGATGACGTATTCCTCCCGTGTGTGGTCAATAACCAGCGGCTCCGCCGGCACACGGAACACATTGACTGCCGGAACCACGTTGAGGGCGAGGCAGGCGTTGGGAAAATCGGGTACCTCCGGAGCGGAGCCGCGGAGGTGAAATTCCAGCGAGAGTTCCTGTCCGTCGCCCGTCAGGCAGCGTTTGAGGCCTGATACACGCAGTACGAGAAGCTGCTCGGGGCAATGGAAATAGCGGAGCAGTTCCGTGTATCCGCGATTGCTCCCGTGGTTCGCGGACAGGCGCATGTCCGTCAGGGGCTGGGCATCTTGCGTGATAGCATGCGGCGGCAGGGAAAGGTTTTGAGCCCCTACGCGGACCCTGCATTCCGTGCAGCGGGTAAGCAGGGCCAGGAATCGCTGTGAGGCGGCGGCATAGCTGCCGGTGAGGTGCAGGGTGAGGCTGTCGCCCAGGAAGTTGCGCAGGGAAACCCGGCCCCGAAGGGTTACCGTGACCGTGGTAGAACCTGTGCCGGGCGAGATGCCCGCAACGGCCGCGACATCCATGGGCAAAACGCGCAGCGCCCGGGTGGTGCTGTAGATACAGGGAACGCCGTCCACGGGATGGGAGGCTATCTGCGTTCCGGCGGGCACTTCGATGGCTTCGGAAAAACCCGGCCTGGGGGTGAAGCGCATGAGCGTTGTGGAAGGCACGGGGAGGATGGCCTGGGGGAAGATCAGGCGCAGCAGGGACTGCACAAGCCCGGGAGCCGTCTGGTCAAGGCGCTCGTGAATTTTGGCGCAGAGCCAGGCCGTGCCTTCGAGGATGCGCTCGACGTCCGGGTCGCCGCTCTCCTCCAGCAGCATGGGCGCGATGGCGGGATAGCGGCGGGCAAATTCGCCGGCTCCTTCCCTCAGACGCTGCAGTTGTTCCCGGTAGTACTTGTCCACAGGCGGTTCCTTGTCCGGCTACCAAAAATGGGTTGTGCCGTGCCTAAACCAGCGCGACGGTATACAGCTCGGCCTCGTCCGTTTCGGGAAACGGCCCGAAGGAGAGTACATCCGGGCAAGCGGGCACGCGCACATAGTAGGACGTCCCCGCGTTCAGCTCGTTCTTGACGCCCCAGCCCTCGCATTCCACGCCGCGGATGCTGAGCTTCATGCCCTGCACCGGATAGTGCAGGGTGCATTTTTCGGGGATGCTTCCGGCAAGTCCTACGCCGTGGGCCGTGGGCGCACCCGTATCCGCCCCGGCCGTGCCGGAGGCGAAGAAGGCGCCCTGCCAGAAGCCGTTGGCCGGCCCCGTTTCAAACCAGAGGCCCAAACGCCCCAGGGCGTGCGGTTTCAGGCGATACTCCGGATGCACGGGCCTGAAGGTGTTGGCCCTGACCGCCGCCTTGGCCCCCAAACCTTGCTTGACCGCCTCGGCGTCTCGCAGGGGCGTGGGCAGGGCGTCCATATCGGGCGTGGCGCCGGAAGGCGACAGCAGGATGGGGAAGCCGCTTCCAAGCTCCGCCTGCACAGACAGGGCGGCGAGGGCAAGGCTCGCGCGCAGGTCCCTGCCGGAAAAATCCGTTCCGGCAATGACCCAGGCCTGGCAGTTTGCCAGCTCACGCGCCGCGCCGCCCCAGGCCATGGCATCCGGTGCGGAATCCCAGAAATGGGCCTGCACGTCCAGACCGGACCGCACGAGCTCCTGCCCCAGCAGGCGGGCCAGTCCTTCGTTTTCTTCCAGCAGGCTCAAAAGCACACGTTTTTTTCCGGCCATGGCGGTCTCCTTTACTCGAAATCCATGGTGAATGAGCCGTCCTCGCCCACGCCAAGAGCCACGGAGGCGGGCATGGCGCCATCCGTCATGTGCTCAAGGATGCTGTGCGCGAGGCGAGGCAGCACGGAGCCGGACAGGATATACCCGATATTGCGCGCGCCGGTTTCCGTTTCCGAACAGCGGGCCACGATCTGGTCGACGACTTCCTGGCTCCATGTCAGCTTCATGCCCTTGTTGTTTTTGAGGCGGCTCGCCAGCGACTGCAGCTTGAGCTCCGTGATGCGGCCCATGGCCGAACTCTCCAGACTGCGGTAGGGAACAATGGTCATGCGCGCCAGCAGCGCCGGGCGGAAATGCCCGGAAAGCACAGGCCGGATCACGCCGAGCAGCGTATCCATGTCCGCCTCGGCGTCGTTGGCGGTCATTTCCTGGATGATATCCGATGCCAGGTTGGACGTGAGCAGGATGATGGTGTTTTTGAAGCTTACTTCCTTGCCTTCGCTGTCGGTCAGCGTGCCCTTGTCGAAGACCTGGTAGAAGAGGTTGAGCACGTCAAGATGAGCTTTTTCCGCCTCGTCCAGCAGCACTACGGCATAGGGACGGCGGCGCACGGCCTCGGTCAGCATGCCGCCCTCACCGTAGCCGACATAGCCCGGAGGGGAGCCAATGAGGCGCGAGACGGTGTGCTTTTCCTGAAATTCGCTCAGGTTGATGGTGACGGCACAGCTCTCGTCGCCGAAGAGCAGGTCGGCGAGCGCCAGGCCGGTTTCCGTTTTGCCGACGCCGGATGGCCCCACCAGCAGGAAAACGCCCAGGGGCTGGTCGGGCGAGAGCAGTCCCGCGGAGGATGCCTGCAATCCCTTG
>JAILGY010000203.1:0-2309 GCA_024696325.1 bacterium
CACCGCGCGTCATTCCCGACCAGTCGCGATAGTTGCGGCATACACGCCGGTGGAAAGCCTCGCTTCCATCAAAGCTCTCAACAATGGTCTGGAAAAATGGAAACGACAACGCGCCGAGCACGGCCGCGCAGGGAATGGGGCAGAACGTTAGAATGGATTTAAGAAGCGGCACCTGGACAAACAGCGCCATCACCTGAATCAGCCCCAGAAAGAGCAGCGCATAGACTGCACCCTTGCCGAGTCCCGACCAGAAATGCCGTTCTCCCCAGTAGGTGGTTGGTTTCTTGTGATGGAAAACATCCATGATGAGGCCGGTCAGCAGAAAAGTTTGTGCCCACAGGCCGGCTTGCGACAGCATGGAAGCGCCGATGGCCGCCGGTATGGCTACAAGTTTGGGCCAGGCCGCCAGTTGGGCCGACGATCCCAGCAGCGCGCATTCCGGTGAAACCGCGGCCAGAAGCGCCGCGCCGATGAGCAGCGCATGCAGCCGGAATTCGCGAATCGGGTGCCGGATGATCAGCAGGCTGAGCAGTTGCCCCACGATTTCATTAAACAGGCCAAGAATGATTGTCCGTCCCAGGAGCAGGGCGCAGAGGCCCGAGGCTCCCCACAACGCGCCCAGTTTCGCCACCTGATCGGGAGTGCTGAGCATCAGCAGGCTGTTGAAGAGCACCGGGCTGACAAGAAGGGCCAGCGTCTCCAGCAGATGCGGCGTGTCGGCGCTTGTAATTGTGTGGCGCAGCGTGTTCAGTACCAGGCAAAGGATCAGAAAACCGCCGGTGAGGCTGGTGATTCGCAGGACTTCCGGCCAGACTTTGGGCACCTGCCAGATGGCCATCTGGGGATCGACCGCCAATGCCAGCAGAATCGCCGCCAGCAGGTGGTGACACAGTTCGTTCTTCGTGGGACGTTTTTGGGTAAACAGCTGCCGGAAACAGGCCAGTGCGGCCAGTGTGCAGAGGGCGCAGGCCGGTACGCTGAACCAGTGGCGACCCAAAGCGGCGCTCCAGGCGGCTGCGGCTGCGGCCAGGGTACCTCCGGCAAACAGCATGATGTTTCCCAAGGGATTGACGGTTGTTTGTGGAAGAGGGGAATGGTTCATGGAAATCCCTTTTTATGTGAGAAGGAGCCAAAAAGCGGTTATTTCAAAACAGGGTAATGCCTGAGGAAACCCGTGTTTCCGCAGGCAGAACGCTTTTCTTTGACAAGTGCCGGTGTTTGCACGAATCCCATTGGGAATGCGGCTACTCTTTAATCTGATCGTAACGTTCCTTGATGCGGGGAATTTCGGGCAGGTCGGGATTTTTCTCCCGGACTTTTTCCCATCGTCTCAGATCGTAGATTCCCGCGCCGCAGCCAAAATAGCAGTCCATCGGGTAATCTTCGGCCGATTCAAAAACTTTGTGGCATCGTGTGCACCAGAAGTACATAATTTGAATATCTCCTTTACAATTTTTTGAGAAGTGGAGATGAAGGCAGGCCAATAGCCACGCCAAATGATTTATTTAAACACATATGCCGGTTTTTTTTCCAAAAAATCCCGGTGGATTTTATGACATGGTTTTGGCAGTATTCCGGGCACTTGTTTCGGGATGTTCTAAAATATCTGGAGGAGAGGTAATGATGTCCGTGTGGGGAAAAAGATGGTGGCCTTGTGTTGTTCTTCTGGGATTGCTGATAACGGCCTGTAGCCAGTCAACCCCGCCTGCAAACCGGATTCCCTATCCGACAGAACCGATGCCATCGGAAGACCTGCCCAAAGATTTGCGGACTTTTCCGCAGAGCGCCGCGCGCTATATTTCTCCGCAGACCACCGTGCTCTCCCAGGATCGGCAAGCGGTTCTCGCCCGGCGTTATCTGGAAAACTTTTTTTCGCCGTGGAAGAGCAATTTCCGGGTGGTCCCCCGTCATGATCTGCAAACCCGCTACCGCAATCTGACCAGGAGCCGGGGACTGGGCGAAAATCTGCGGCCATTGGGATCGGCTTTTCTGGCCTGGGTGGCCGACAACGCCGCTCTGGAGACATTTCCCTCCCGTTCCACCTGTGCCCTGACCTATCGCACGGTCAATCTGCGTACCCTTCCCACCATCCGTCCGCTGTTCAAGGCGTCAAGCGGTCCCGACGGTTTCCCCTTTGATCTGCTGCAGGAATCGCTGCTGTGGCCGGGAACGCCTATCCGGATTCTCCATACTTCCCGTGACGGACTGTGGGTGTTTGTGGGGAGCGGTTTTGTGTTTGGCTGGGTGGAAGCCTGCGATGTCGTGCCGATCTCTTCCCGCGAGATGTCGATCTTCATGAAAGAACAGAA
>JAILGY010000238.1:0-2829 GCA_024696325.1 bacterium
CACCTGACGCGCGACGAAATGTGCTTTTTCGATACCCGTACCGCAAAGGATCGGGTGCTGGAAGGCGATCTGGTGCGCGGCCTGGACAATCCGGAGCTGGATGCGCATCTGGGCAGCCAGGCGCGGGAACTGCGTGACAGCGTGGAGCTTTTGGGAGAAGCTGGTAATCCACTGGAGCTCAAGGAGTATTTGAAGGGGAACCAGACGCCGGTTTTTTTCGGCAGCGCCATCAACAACTTTGGTGTCCGCGAGTTGCTCGACACCTTTGTGGAGCTGGCGCCAGGGCCTCTGCCGCGTCCGGCGGAAAGCCGCGAGGTTTCTCCCTACGAAGCGGCATTCAGCGGTTTTGTCTTCAAGATTCAGGCGAACATGGATCCGGCCCATCGTGACCGCATCGCGTTTTTGCGCATCTGCTCCGGGCAGTTCACCCGCGGCATGAAGGTGCGTCATCACCGGGTGGGCAAGGAGGTGCTGCTGAACAACGCCATGATCTTCATGGCCCAGGATCGCCAGAATGCCGAAGAAGCCTTTCCCGGCGACATTATCGGCGTGCCCAATCACGGCACCATCCGCATCGGTGACACCTTCACCACGAAGGAACCGCTGAAGTTCACCGGCATCCCCAGTTTCGCGCCCGAGCATTTCCGGCGCGCGCGCCTGAAAGATCCGCTGAAGACCAAGCAGATGGACAAGGGGCTGCTGCAGCTGACCGAGGAGGGCGCGGTGCAGCTCTTCAGGCCCCTGATTGGCAACGATCACATTTTGGGTGCGGTCGGCGTCCTGCAGTTTGATGTCATCATTGAGCGGCTGCGGGCGGAGTACAACGTGGATGCCGCCTACGAGGCGGTCAACTACGCCGCCTGCCGCTGGGTGACCTGCGAGGATCGCGCGAAACTGGACGAGTTCATGAAGAAGGAGGCCGCCAACCTGGCGCGGGACGCCAAGGGCGCCCTGGCCTATCTGGCGTCGAGCGAATGGCGGCTGGGCCATGTTCAGGAACAGTGGCCGGCGATCAAATTCCACAAAACATGGGAAATTTAGAAGACAGGCGGAGCCTTATGCGGGAAGCGCTTTTCTGGGAATCCCTGCCGGAATTGGCGGTGCGCTGCCATCTTTGCCGGCTGGAATGCACGATTCCAAAAGGTGGGCGGGGGCGGTGCCGGGCACGGGAAAACCGTGACGGCAGGCTTGTGAGCCTTGTCTACGGGCAGTTGATAGCGGCGCATGTCGATCCGGTCGAAAAAAAGCCGTTGTTTCATGTGCTGCCGGGCAGCCGCTGCTATTCGGTGGCCACTTTGGGATGCAATTTCCGCTGCCGCCACTGCCAGAACGATTCAATCTCGCAGCCGAAGGCGGAGTTGATCGGCCGGGAACGGCCGGTGCTGCCGGAGCAGGTGGCGCATGCGGCTCTTGTCTCCGGCTGCGAGGCGATCGCCTTTACCTACACCGAGCCCACGGTCTTCTACGAGTATGCCCTGGATATCGCCCGGCTTTCCCATGAAAGCGGCATGAAAAACCTCTTTGTAACCAATGGCTACATGCAAAGGGAGGCGCTCACCCGGATTGCGCCGCTGATGGATGCCGCCAATGTCGATCTCAAAGCCTTCTCCGAGGCGTTTTACCGCAATATCGTGGGCGCCCGCCTTTCCGAAATGCTGGATTCTTTACGTTGTTTCCGGAAGCTGGGCATCTGGCTGGAGATCACCACGTTGCTGATCCCCGGGCTCAACGATACGGATGCGGAACTTCGGAATTTGGCGCACTTCATTGTAACCGAGCTGGGGAAGGATGTGCCCTGGCATGTTACGGCCTTTCACCCGGCGTACGCCCTGCGCGATCGTCCGCCGACGCCGCCCGAAACCCTGCTGCGGGCGCGCGCCATCGGGCGTGCGGAAGGCCTGCGCCATGTCTACACCGGCAATATTCCCGGCGCAGGAGGCGAGAACACCGTCTGCCCGTCTTGCGGAAAAACGGTCATCGAACGGCGTGGATTCTCGTTACAGGCGCTGCATCTGACAAAGGGCAGCTGCAATTTTTGCGGCGCGGCGCTTGCGGGGATCTGGGCATGACGACGATGCCGCTCTTCATCGTTACGTGCGAGGTGGTTGGTGGATGGAACTCTGGCGCATTGCTTGAGCATGAACGGCTGTTGCGAACGTGTTTTTTTGGCTTTTCGTCCTCGTTATGAGGAGGTGCCCCATGAAATATCCCGTCGGCATTCAGAATTTTGGCGAAATCATTTGCGGTGGTTATGTGTATGTAGACAAAACCGCTCTGATATGGCAGCTCATTGACCGTGGCAAGTACTATTTCTTGAGCCGTCCGCGCCGCTTTGGTAAGTCTCTGTTGCTGTCCACCATTGCGGCCTGGTTTCAGGGCAAAAAAAAACTGTTTGAGGGCCTGGCCATTGCGAATTTGGCCGGCGAATGTCCGGAAGAGCATCCTGTGCTGCATCTGGACTTGAGCAACCAAACATGTACGGATGTTCAAATCTTCAATATGGTCCTCAACAATCAGTTGAATGTTTGGGAGGAGCAGTATGGCAAACGCGATGATGAACCACTGCCTTCCCTGCGTTTTGGCGGCATTATCCAGCGCGCCTATAACAAAACCCAAAAGAAGGTGGTCATTCTAATCGACGAGTACGACAAACCGTTGCTGGATGTGCTTGACAACGAAAAATTACGCGAAGCATATCGTATTGTTCTGCATGATATGTACAGTAATTTGAAAAAATATGACCGCTATATCGAATTTGCCATACTCACTGGCATAACCCGCTTCAGCAAACTTAGCATATTCAGCGGATTGAACAATTTGAATGACATT
>JAILGY010000239.1:0-19419 GCA_024696325.1 bacterium
AAGGCAATCCAGTGCTTGCGCGCCTTGAGCCGCGCTTCCGCCGGCAGGAAGAAGGTGCCGACGTCTTCTCCATCCAGCACCCGCCGCAGAATGTGCGGAGCGCGCCCGTAGGCGATCACCGTGCCGACGCCGTAGAGTGCCGCCCGTTTGGCGGCCTGCAGCTTGGTAATCATTCCGCCGGTGCCGACCTCGCTGCCGGAATCGCCCGCCAGGGCTTCCAGTTCGTGATTGATATGTTCCACCTGGGAAAAGCGTTTGGCCTGCGGATTGACGCGCGGATCACTGTCGTAGAAGCCATCCACGTCCGAAAGGATAATCAGCAGCTGGGCTTCCACCATCGTGGTAATCATGGAGGAAAGGTTGTCATTGTCGCCAAAGCGGATCTCTTCCACCGCCACGGTGTCGTTTTCGTTGATGATGGGGACCACCCTGTAGTTCAGGAGCGTGGCGATGGTGTTGCGGGCGTTGAGATAGCGCTTGCGGTCGGTAAGATCGGAGCGGGTGAGCAGCAGTTGGGCCACATGGAAATCCTCTTCGGCGAAGGCACGCTTGTAGAGGCGCATCAGCTGGCTCTGGCCTATGGCGGCGGCGGCCTGTTTCAAAGGGATGGAGGAGGGGCGTTCATGCAGGCCCAGGGCGCCGCGCCCGGCCGCGACCGCGCCCGACGACACCAGAATGACTTCATACCCGCGTCGCATCAATGCGCCAATGTCCGCGGAAATCGCATCGATCACCGAGCCATCCAGGCCATGTTCCGAGGAAATAACTCCGCTTCCCACCTTGACCACGATTCGGCGCAAGGCTGACATCCAGACATCACGCATGCAAAAATCCTTTGTTTTTTTATATGGTACGGTTGCATTCTTCGGTCTGCCGTTTTTTTGTCAGGTGATGTGGGGCAGGCCTCTGGTGGTTTGAAAAAGACGGATTGCCGCTGTCCCTGTCCTCAGGTTTACAGGGGCTTTTCATCTTCCTTGGGCGTTCCCAGACGGTTGCTGGTGAGGAAATCCTGCGCTTTGGAAACGTAGGGGCTCGAAGGATAGTCGTGGGACATGATGTTGAACGTCTCGACCGTTTTGGAAAGATCGCCGTCAAGGTAATAGGCTTTGCCCATAAGAAAGTACACTTCATCTTTGCGATCAAAGTCGGGATACAGGAAGAAGAGATCGCGGAAACGGCCGATTGCCGCCTTGTAGCTCTTGGTGCGCAGATAGAAGTTGCCGACATAGAGTTCGTGTTCGGCGAGTTCCTGACGCAGCGAGTGGATCATTTTCGCTCCGTCCTTGGCCGAAACCGTGTCGGGATACATGTTGACGAGGTTTTGGAAGGTGACCAGAGCGTTTTTCGTGGCGGTCTGATCCCGATCGGGGGTTGATCTTTGCTGGTAGTAGGACATTCCAAGATTGTACATTGCTTCCGGAACACGCCCGGAATTGGGGTGCTGCTTCAGAAAATCCTCATAGGTTGCGACGGCTTCTGGATACTGCCCCACCATGTAGTGGGCCTTGGCTATCTGCAGCTCCGCCACCATGTTGAGCTGGGGAGAGAGGTAGGCCCCCAGCACCTTCTGCCAGCACTCGATGGCCTTTTTGTATTCGCCCCTCGTCATGAGATCCTCGGCCTTCATGAAGTAATCTTCCGTGGAGAGCGCGGACCGATCTGTGGATGAAGTGCATGAACAAAGCGCCACAAGAGCCAGAATCACGATGATTTTCGGGTTCATATCCACCTCGGCAAGACGAATTGACAAATATCCGTCACTCTACCCGCGCTCCTTTGCTTCTGTCAACGGAAAGGCGCGAAACTTTAGGCGGTCAGCAGCGCAGTTTCCGCTCCCAGTACACTCTTCAGCTTTTTCAGGGCATTGCTTTCCAACTGGCGGATTCGTTCGCGGCTGACCTGGTACTGATCCGCCAGCTCCTGCAGCGTGACCGGGTGCTCGGCGAGGATGCGCGATGTGATGATGGTGCGCTCGCGATCGTTGAGATGCTGCAACGCCTCCTTCACCTTTGTCGTCAGGGTGGTCTCGCGCTCGCGTTCGATGTATTCCTCTTCCT
This sequence comes from bacterium, assembly GCA_024696325.1. GTDB lineage: Bacteria > Desulfobacterota > Desulfuromonadia > Desulfuromonadales > JAAYDE01 > RGIG7977. The sequence continues at coordinate 2,058 of JAILGY010000239.1, forward strand.
GATTGTCACGGGTATCGGGCAGGGTTTCCAGCAGCGTGTAGTCACCGTCCTCCGTCAGCGGCACATCTATGGAAGTGTCGCGGCCGCCGAGGCGCCGTTCCATTTCGTCCACTTCCTCCACCGAAACATCCAGCGCCTTGGCGGTTTCCAGCTGGGGATATTCGTCGCCCAGTTTCTCGAAAGCCCGCTGCACCTGGTTCAGTTTGAAAAACAGTTTCTTCTGGGCCTGGGTGGTGCCGATCTTGACCAGCGACCAGTTTCTGATAACAAAGTTGTTGATATAGGCCTTGATCCACCAGACCGCATAGGAGATGAGCCGCAATCCCTTGGAGGGATCGAACTTTTTGACCGCCATCATCAGGCCGATGTTGCCTTCCTGAATCAGATCCAGTGTTTTCATGCCGTAACCGCGGTATTCATGCGCGATCTTGACAACAAAACGCAGATTGGAACAGATGAGCCGCTGCGCTGCTTCCAGATCGCCAAAACGGCGGTAACGGTTGGCCAGTTCCAGTTCATCTTCCCGGCTCAGGAGTTTGAACTGCTTGATTTGACGCATATAGTATTCCAGTGTATCCGAAGCGACCGTCAGGGAAAGAGCTTTTTCTGTCATGAACAGTCTCCTTGTCGTTGGATGTCGTTAGCACTCACTTTTGTCGAGTGCTAACGATTGTAGGGCAGACGATTTCCGAAAACAAGAAAAAATGGTGAAAAGTTTTGTAATTTTTTCCCTGAAAAGACGGAATTCATGCCCGAAATGATGTGCCGGGCGGAGGCAATCTCTTCTTTTGACAGGAGGATTGTGGTATTCTCAAACATTTGCGGAAATTGTTCGCCTGCATGGTTCTCCAAAACGGCAGGTGGGGAGCATTCGCGCGTTTTTTCGGAAAGGATGGAAGACCCCAAAGGCAAAGAGGTGGCTCCATGGAGCGAATGGTGGACTTTGCGCACCGTTTTTTGGCGGAAATACTGGCTGCTGGAGATCGCGTCGTGGATCTGACCGCGGGCAGGGGCCGGGATACGCTTTTTCTGGCGGAACAGGTCCTGCCGGGTGGTGAGCTTTTTGCCTTCGACATTCAGCGGGATGCCCTGGCGCAGACGGAGAATCTGCTGCGCAGCCATGGCTTTGCGGTCGGCGGGGGAGATGGCTCCAGGGGAGGCATTACCCTTATAGAAGCCGGCCACGAAAAACTTGCGGGCTATGTGGAAGGACCCTTGCAGGCGGCGATTGCCAATTTGGGCTATTTGCCGGGGGGCGATCCGGGGTTGACGACCAATGCGCAAACCACATTGACCGCTTTACAGGCGGTTCTTGCATTACTTGCTCCGGGAGGACGGCTGGCGGTGGTAGGATACGTCGGCCATGCCGGCGGTTGCAGTGAAACGGAGGCGGTTGCCGCTTTGTTTGCCGGTCTGGAATCATGTGACTGGACGACCATGAGGATCGCCATGCTGAATCGTGTCTCGGCTCCGGTGCTGCTGATGGCGGAAAGGCGACGGTAGGGAAAACATGGGCAATTTTTTTGAACGTATCGGGGATACCGTTCTGTACCAGCTGGAGCGGCTGGGACGCATGGGCCTCTTTCTGCTGCGCACGGTGACGAGCATCGTAACGCCGCCCTACAAGCTGCGGCCCATCATCCGCCAGATCCATTTTATTGGGGCCTGCTCCATCTTTGTCATTCTGTTTACCGGAGCCTTTACCGGCATGGTTCTGGGGCTGCAGGGCTATTACACGCTGCGCAAATTCGGATCGGAGGGGTATCTGGGCGCGGCTGTGGCCCTGAGCCTGCTGCGGGAACTGGGGCCGGTGCTGACCGCATTGATGGTTGTGGGACGGGCCGGTTCGGCCATCTGCGCGGAAATAGGCATTATGCGCATTTCCGAGCAGATTGACGCACTGGAGTGCATGGCCATTGATCCGCACCGCTTTTTGATGGCGCCCAAACTGGTGGCTGGAATTATCTCGGTGCCGCTGCTGACGGCCATTTTTGATACCGTCGGCATTTTCGGCGGCTGCCTGGTGGGCGTGGGGCTGTTTGGCGTCAACGAGGGCGCCTATTTTCAGGGAATGTACGCCAGCGTGGTTTGGCTGGATATTTATATGGGTTTTGTCAAATCGCTGGTGTTCGGGGTGCTGCTGATCTGGATTGCCGCCGGAAAGGGCTATTTTTTACATTTGGAACGGTCCGGCGGTTTTGGCGCCGAGGGCGTCAGCCGCATCACGACCAGCGCGGTGGTTTGTTCGTCGGTGGCGATTTTGGTGAGCGATTATCTGATCAGTGCCATTTTGCTGTAAAACTTTTGGGGCCTTTTCCCTATGGATAACGATGCGGTTATCGAAGTTGTTGATGTGTACAAATCCTTTAACGGCCAGCAGGTGCTTTCCGGCGTCAATTTGACCGTGCGGCAGGGTACCACGATGGTGATAGTTGGCGGAAGCGGACAGGGCAAAAGCGTGCTGCTCAGGCACATGCTGGGGCTGCTCAGGCCGGATCGCGGTCAGGTGCGGGTGCTGGGGCGGGATCTGGCGCGTATTGGCAAGGAGGAACTGAAGGAAGTCCGCAAACACTACGGCGTTCTGTTCCAGAATGTGGCCTTGTTCGATTCCATGACGGTGTTCGACAACATCGCCCTGCCGCTGCGGGAAAGGACTCGTTGCTCCGAAGGGGAGATCCGCTCCAGGGTGATGGAAAAACTGGCGCTGATGGATATGGAGGATGCCGGCGGCAAATACCCGGCCCAGCTGAGTGGCGGCATGAAGAAACGGGTGGGGCTGGCGCGGGCCTTGATCCTCGATCCGCAGATCGTCTTTCTGGATGAACCAACGACGGGGCTGGATGTCAGCCGCAGCAACGAAATTTACCGTCTGTTTCACCGTATCCAGAAACAGTTGCGGTATACTGCGGTGATCGTGAGTCACGATGTGCCCAAAATTTTCAAACTGGCGGACTATGTGGCCCTGGTGTCGGGCGGCCTCATTCATGGCTGTTTGCCTCCGGAGGAATTCCAGATGACGCAGGATCCGCTGATACGGGCTTTTGTCGAGGAGACGATGGGGCCCATCTATTGGAGCAGGCAGGAGGAGATGAAAATATGAAGCGCTTCAGTCTGGAAATGGCTGTGGGCATGTTTTTGGTGGCCGGTTTTTTGTGCGTCGCCTATCTCTCGATTAAACTGGGGAATCTCAATCTGTTCAACGACCATACCTATACGGTTGAGGCCGATTTTACGACGGTTTCCGGTTTGAAAGCCGGCGCTGCGGTCGAGATCGCCGGTGTCAGGATCGGGCGTGTCGCCAGTATCATCCTGGATCCTGACAGCTATCGGGCACGTATAAAAATGGCGATTCAGCCCGGTGTTCAGATTCAGGAGGACAGCATCGCCTCCATTCGCACCTCCGGCATTATCGGAGACAAATATGTTAATATCTCGCCGGGAGGATCCCCCGAACTGATCCAGCCGGGCGGCAAAATTTCCGAAACCGAGTCGGCAGTCATTCTGGAAGAGCTGCTGAGCAAGTATATTTTTGAAAAGCAATAATTTTGCGCTGACAGGGGAAAAACATGAAAAGGCTCACCGTGCTGTTTCTGTTGCTGATCTGGGTTGGAGCGTCTCCGCTGTGGGCTGCCGGCGAAGCGGCCGCGCCGGACGGCGAATTGGATGATCCCTTTGGCGACAGCGGCCAGGAAGTGCGTATCGCCGATCCTCTGGAGCGGATCAACCGTGGGCTGTTTTGGTTCAATGACAAGGTCTACATGTATGTCGCCAAACCGGTGGCGCGGGGCTGGCGTGTGGTTCCTGAACCAGGACGGATCGCCGTAAGCAACTTTTTTTCCAATTTGGGTGCGCCAGTGCGTTTTGCCAATTCGCTTCTGCAGCTCAAATTTCGTAAGGCCGGCAACGAACTGGGCCGTTTTTTCTTCAACAGTACGGTGGGCGTGTTCGGTTTGCTCGATCCGGCTTCGGAAAACGGTTTCAGGAAGCTCGACCCGGAGGATTTCGGGCAGACCATGGGAAACTATGGAGTGGGGCATGGCTGCTATCTGGTGCTGCCCTTTCTGGGCCCGTCCAGTGTGCGTGATGGCATCGGCACCGTGGCGGACACTTTCCTCAGGCCCCAGACCTATGTGCTGAACTGGTGGGAGAATACGGCGCTGAAGACCGTTGATGCAGTCAATGAAATCTCGCTCGACAAGGATACATATGAGGGCATACGAAAGGACGAGGTCGATCCCTATCTTTTCATTCGCAACGCCTATGTTCAGCGGCGGGAAGGGCAGGTCCGGAAGTAGCACAAGGCCCACTTGTGGCTTTCCCCCGAAACGGGGGCTTTTATCAACGACGGATGAACCAAAAAAGAGAACTTGAGAAATGCTGGAAATTTTCGCGATAGCCAATCAGAAGGGCGGGGTGGGAAAAACGACCACGGCAGTCAATTTGGCGGCATCGCTGGCGGTTGCCGAGAAAAAAACCCTGTTGATCGATCTCGATCCCCAGGCCAATGCCGGCAGCGGGGTCGGAATTGACAAAAAAGATATAAGCAAGAGTATTTACAACATTTTTTTTGAAAAGATCTCGCTGGATGAAATAATAGTGAAAACGCCTCTTCCCAGTCTGGATCTGGTGCCTTCCAGCGACAGCCTGGTTGGCGCCGAAATTGAACTGGTGGGGATGGAAAATCGTGAACAGATTTTAAAGGGCGTTCTGCAGGGTCTTGATGAGACCTATGAGTTTGTCATCATCGACTGTCCGCCGTCGATGGGGCTGCTGACAATCAATGCTCTTATTGCCGCCCATGCCGTCATTATTCCTGTACAGTGCGAATATTACGCCATGGAGGGCTTGAGTGGACTGATGAAAACTATCAGGCTCATCAGGAACACCTACAACCGGGATCTGAAGATATGCGGCATCTTGCTGACCATGTATGATGGCCGCAACAATCTGTCCCGGCAGGTGGAAAAGGAATTGCGGGGATTCTTTGACAAACAGGTGTTTACGACCGTTATTCCGCGCAATGTCCGGCTTTCGGAGGCGCCAAGCCACGGCCTGCCCGTGCTGCTCTATGACATTTCATCCAAGGGCGCCAAATCGTATCTCGATTTGGCCAGGGAAATACTCGACAGGAAAGAACAATGAACAAAAAAACCGGTCTCGGACGTGGCATTGGAGCCTTGCTGGAAGGGGTGGACACGAAGGACGAAAACAGCAAATATTTCATGTGTCCAATGGAGAAATTGCGTCCCAATGCCGATCAGCCGCGCAAGTCCTTTGATCGGCACAAACTGGAGGAGCTGATCGCTTCCGTGGTGCAGAAGGGCGTGATTCAGCCGCTGATCGTGCGCAGGCTCGACGACGGCGACGGGTGCTTCGAGATTGTTGCGGGCGAGCGCCGCTGGCGCGCGGCGCAGGAGGCCGGCCTGAAGGAAGTTCCCGTGGTTGTCGAGGAAGTGGATGATCAGAGCTCTCTGGAAATGGCGCTGATCGAGAATTTGCAGCGGGAAGATCTGAATCCCATCGAGGAAGCCCGGGCCTACAGTTTTTTGCTGGAACGTTACGATTTTTCGCAGGATGACGTTGCCCGGCGGGTGGGCAAACAGCGCAGTACCGTGACCAATCTGCTGCGCCTTTTGAAACTGCCGGAAGATATTCAGGAGGATGTGGTCGCTTCCCGTCTGTCCATGGGGCATGCCCGCGCCCTGCTGAGCCTGGAGGATGAGAGCGACATTCATGAAGCCAGAAACGAGGTGCTTGCCCGGGAACTGTCCGTACGGGAAACCGAGCAGCTGGTCAGGAAAATCGCTTCGAAAAAATACCGGGCTGCCCGGCATGCTGCACGTCTCCCCCAGGAAACTTTTGCGGAATTTTCAAATCATCTCAAGGATCTCTTGAAAACGGAGGTGGCTATCAAGCCGCGGACGCATGGGGGAAAAATCGAAATACAGTACCTCTCCCACGAGGATTTGCTGCGGATAGTCAAACTGCTGTCCAGCGATCGCTCCCTTACGTAAGTATTTGGGAAAAGGCGGTTTTGTCCATTCTTCTGGCTTATGCCAGTGTTTCCAGACAGTGACCCACCTCCCGGATGAGCGGCGTCATGCCCTCGCCGGTGACGGCGGAAACCCTGAAAACCGGCAAATGCCGTTCCCCGAAACGTTTGACCAGCCGCTCCGCTTCCTGGCGTGCTTCCGGCACGTCCATTTTGGTGAGTACCACAAGCTGCTTCTTCTTCAAAAGTTCCGGATCATAGGCTTCCAGCTCGCGGTTGATGGCGTCAAAGGCGGCGAGCGCGTCATGATCCTCACCTGCCAGCGGATCCAGCAGATGCAGGATGACCCGGGTTCGTTCTATCTGACGCAGGAAGTAGTGCCCCAGGCCCTTGCCCGCGGCGGCTCCCTCAATCAGCCCCGGAATGTCGGCCACCACAAAGCTTTGAAAGTCGTTGTAGTGGACGACCCCCAGCTGCGGCGTCAGCGTGGTGAAGGGATAGTCGGCAATTTCGGGACGGGCGTTGGAGATCGCCGAGAGAAAAGTGGATTTGCCGGCATTCGGCAGTCCCACCAGCCCGACATCCGCCAGCAGTTTGAGTTCCAGACGCAGCCAGGCGCTTTCTCCCTCCATGCCGGGCTGGGCGTCGTAGGAAATTTTATGAGCGCTTGAAAGCGATGCGTTCCCCCGGCCGCCGCGTCCTCCCGCAAAGAGAAGGATCTCCTCGCTCTCCGCGGTCATGTCCGCCAGGAGCTGATCATCCTCGTCGCGGTAGATCATGGTACCTGGCGGGACGTCGATGATCAGGTCCGCGCCGTTGCGGCCATGCTTGCGGGAGCCGCTTCCCGCCTTGCCGTTTTCGGCGTGAAAGTGGATCTTGTAATGAAAGGGCGCCAGCGACGACATTCCGGGCCGTATCCGGAACCGGATGGCGCCGCCATCTCCTCCGTCTCCACCGTCCGGGCCGCCCCGCGGCACAAACTTCTCCCGCCGGAAGGCAACGCAGCCACGCCCGCCGTCTCCCGCCTGCACATGGATTTTGGCCCGATCGATAAATTTCATGCCGAACACCTTAAAACCGCAAAAAGCCCGAAGCGATGCTGCTTCGGGCTTGCTTTAAACGTCTTTTCTCAATCCCTGTTCCAATTACTCGCCGCAATATACGCTGATTTTGCGGCGGAATTTGTCTTTGCGCTCGTATTTCACCACGCCGTCAATCTTGGCGAACAGCGTGTAGTCATTGCCGCATCCGACGTTGGTGCCAGGATGAAAAGTGGTGCCGCGCTGCCGCACGAGAATTGATCCCGCCGTGACAAATTGACCGTCAAAACGTTTCGGTCCCAGCCGTTTGCCACAGGTATCGCGTCCATTGCGTGAACTTCCGCCCGCTTTCTTGTGTGCCATTGTTCCATTCCCCCTTTATGCTTCAACGCTCAAAATCCGCAGATGCGTCTTGATCTGCCGGTGTCCAAACATTTTGCGGTAGCCTTTGCGGCGTTTGTGATGAAATCCCAGAACCTTGCGATCCTTGGCATGGTTCATGATGCGGGCGGTAACCTTGGCGCCCTCGATCAGCGGGGTGCCTACACGGACCGTTTCGCCGCCGATCATCAGCACTTCGCCCAGTTCAACCGTCGATCCGATTTCACCGCCGAGTTTCTCTACCTTGAGGGAATCACCCTCGGCGACTTTGTATTGTTTTCCTCCAGTTCGGATAATAGCATACATAAGATTCACTCCATTCATGCGATGATAGTTCCAAAGAATAGCGCAAGCTGAGACTCTACATAGCTTGACGGTATGGTGTCAAGCAAAAATCCCGCTCTTCCGAATTTTCATGCGCCGCAGATTTCGTAGCAACTGTCCATGCTGTCATCCCTGCGGGCAATTACGGTAATTTTGCGGTGGTAGCGCTGCTCCAGCGTTTCAATGCCCTCGTGTTCCCTTTCGGTCAAAAACAGCGCAACCTCTGGCGGCGCCGCCACGGTTATCGCTCCACCGTCCTTTCTGCGCATGCGGTTTTCCAGTTCACGCAGGATTTCGTAGGCCAGTGTCGGGCAGCTTTTGACAGAGCCCTGCCCCTCGCAGTGACGGCATGGCGCGCACAGGATATGCCCCAGGTTTTCCCGTACCCGCTTGCGGGTCATCTCCACCAGGCCCAGTTCCGAAATCTTGAGCACATTGGTTTTGCTGCGATCGTTGCGCAAGGCTTCTTCCAGTTCCGTGTGGATCTCCTCGCGGTGCGAGCTTTCCTCCATGTCGATGAAATCAATGACGATCAGCCCCCCAATGTTGCGCAGCCGCAGTTGAAAGGCAATTTCCCGCGCTGCTTCACGGTTGGTGCGGAAAATGGTGTCTTCCAGATTGTGGCCGCCCACAAAACGGCCGGTATTGACGTCAATGGCGGTGAGGGCTTCGGTTTGCTCAATGGTGATATAACCGCCGCTTTTGAGCCAGACCTTGCGGGAAAGCGCCCGGGTGATTTCGTCTTCGATACCGAAAGCGTCAAAAATCGGTTCGGCATCGCTGTACAGCTTGGTGGCGATCTCCAGCTTCGGCATGAAGGTGTGCAGAAACTGGTTAATCTTCTCAAGCTCCTCCTCGGAATCCACGATCAGGCGGTTGACGTCTTCGGTGAGCACGTCGCGCAGCACCCGGCAGGTGATATCCAGATCGGGATGGAGCAGGCAGGGGGATTTTTTCTGCTTTCTCTCCCGCTGGATATTGTCCCAGATGGCGGTCAGATAGGCGGCGTCGGCGGCCAGTTCCTCCAGCCCTTTCCCTTCCGCTGCGGTACGGACGATGAAACCGCCGCCCGGCCGGCGGAGCTCTGTTGCCAGTGCGCGCAGCCGTTCCCGCTCCTGTTCGTTTTCGATACGCCTGGATACACCCACATGATTGACCGTCGGCATGAAGACCAGATGGCGTCCTGGCAGCGTGATGTAGGAGGTGATGCGTGCCCCCTTGGTGCCCAGGGGTTCCTTGGCCACTTCCACCAGCAGATCCTGATCTTCCACCAGCAGATCCTCAATGGAAGACCAGCTGGCCGTATCTTCCTCCCCGGCGGCGTTTGCCGAAGGCGCCTCGTCGAACAGTTTGGCCAGTTCCTCCATTTCGGTGCGGAGATCCGCGACATGCAGGAAAGCTGCCTTCTCCAGCCCGATGTCCACAAACGCGGCCTGCATGCCGGGCATTACCCTCAGGACCTTCCCCAGATAGATATTGCCGACCAGACTGTGTTCCCGCCCGCGCTCAATGTAGAGTTCGGCGACCCGTTCATCCTCCAGCAGGGCGATGCGGGTTTCCTGAGCGGTGGTATTGATCACCAGCTCCTTGTTCATGCCCTGGCTCCGAAACGTACGCGTCCGTTTTTCCGCTTCCGTGCGTATCTGCTGACAACCGCCTGTTCATTCATTCGTGAATCGCCTCGTGTGATGACCCGTTTTCCCCAGGAAAGACGGCACGGCCTGCCGTGTCCGTCCTGCCCGCTTTCTTTGGTGGAAAATGGTTTCGCCGCCTGTTTTGGAAACTATCTATAATAACTTTATGACGGCTGTTGTAAACCCTGTTTTTACTTTGAACATTTTTTAAGGCGGATGGAAGTCTTGACAACCCTTCCGGCACGCAGCTGATCCCATGAGAGGTTCAGCAGCCAGGCCGCCGCCGGAAATGGGCTGCCGCGCCGGATGGTCAGCAGCAGGGCTTCTTCTGTGCAGGAGGCATCCACTACATGGGATCGCAGTTCCATCGGCTCGTGACGGTCGGGGCGCTCCCCCCAGATTTCGGAAGCGGCCAGAAAACTGGCGATGCGTTCCTGAAGCTGCGTCCTGTCTTCACCGTTCAGTGCTATCCGGTAACAGCTGGATTCGACGCTTTCCGCGGGAGAAAGCGTCCCCGGCGGAATTCGTACCGCCCCGCTCACGGCTATTCCCTCGGGCAACTCCCGATTGAGCGCTTCTTCGACTGCGGAAGGAGCAAGGGACTCGTTCAGTTCCATATCGACAATCTCGGCGAGACTTTCCACGCCCAGGGGCAGGGCGTCGCCGAACGCGATGCGCGGCGCAGGATGGAAGCCCTCGGAAAAGCGCACCGGGATCCGCGCGCGGCGCACGGCGCGATGGACCACGCTCATCATCTCAAGATGCCCTAAAAAACGGGTCTTGCCGGTTTTGGCCAGGCGCATCCGCACGATGACGCGCTCCTGCAGGGGCGAAGCCGTCTTCACGTTTGCCGGCGTCGGAACGGTGTCGGCGGACGGCGTCCGCGCATCCTCGGAAACGATGCGGGGGGCGATCTCCTGAAAATCACAGACGCCGCAGTTGCTGCAGTGGCCGCCGCGGCAGTCGGGCGTGATTTCTCCGGCAAGCGCCTTGTTCCATTCACGCGCCAAAAAGGCCTTTTCCAGTCCGGAATCAATATGATCCCAGGGCAGAACTTCATCCAGGTCCCGTTTGCGCAGATACCAATGCGGGTCAAGGCCATTGGCGGCAAAGGCTTCCATCCAGGTATCAAAACGGAAATGTTCTCCCCAGGCGTCGAAGCGGCAGCCATGCTCGACCGCCCAGCGCAGCACCCGTCCCAGGCGCCGGTCTCCGCGGGAGAAGACGCCTTCCAGAAAGGAGGTGCGGGCATCGTGGTATTTGAAACGCAGCTTTTTGCGGCGCAAACTGTCCTTCAGGAAGTTCTGGCGTTCCTCAATGGCTTCCTGATGGAGCTGTGAACACCATTGAAAGGGGGTATGCGCTTTGGGCACGAAACTCGAAACGGCGACATGCACATCCGCGCCCCCCGGGGTTCCCTTGCCACAGCGTTTGACCCTGGCGGCCAGTTCGACCAGCCCCTCCAGATCTTCGGCGGTTTCCGTGGGCAGGCCGAGCATGAAGTAGAGCTTGATCAGGCGCCAGCCAAGTTCGAAGGCCGTGCGGCATTCCGCAAGCAGATCCGCTTCGCTGATTCCCTTGTTGATGACACGCCGCATCCGTTCGGTACCGGCTTCCGGAGCCAGCGTCAGGCCGGTTTTGCGGATCTTGCGCAGCTCGTCCAGCATGGCGGTGCTGAGAGAGCCCACCCGCAGACTGGGCAGCGATACCGCAATGCGCTGCTCGTCCAGCGTTTTGACCAGGGAGGTGAGCAGGGGCTCGATGCTGCTGTAGTCGCCGGCCGACAGCGACAGCAGCGACACGTCTTCGAAACCGCTGCGCTCAAGCGCCTCGAACAGGATGCTGGAGATGGTCTCCATGCGGCGTTCCCGCACCGGGCGGTAGATGAAGCCCGCCTGGCAAAAACGGCAGCCCCGCGTGCAGCCGCGGCAGATTTCCACCGCTACCCGGTTGTGAATGGTCTGCATGAAGGGAATGATGGGTGTGGTAGGGTAGGGCGCGCTGTCCAGATCGGCGACAAAACGCCGGCGCACCCTGGTCTTTCCTCCCTCGCGTGCTTCGATGGCGGCCAGGCGCCCGTCCTCCTGGTAGATCGGAGTGAAATGGCCGGGCACATAGACACCCTCAATCGTTGCCAGCCGTTTCAGCAACTCCTCCCTGGGCTCGCGTGCCCGTTTCGATTCGCGCAGCGCGGCGCACAGCTCCACGAGCACCTCTTCACCGTCGCCGAGAACCACCGCATCCAGAAAATCGGCCAGCGGCTCCGGGTTGTACGCACAGGGGCCGCCAGCGATGACGAGCGGCGCATCTTCCCCCCGCTGTGCGCTTTCCAGCGCGATGCCGCCCAGACGCAGCAGATTGAGCACGTTGCTGTAGCTCATCTCGTACTGCAGGGTAAAACCGACGATGTCGAAACGTGAAAGCGGGGTTTCCGATTCCAGCGAAGCCAGCGGCAGCCGGCGTTTTTCCAGCTGTTGCTCCAGATCCGGCCAGGGCGCGTAGACTCTTTCCGCCGCAATCCAGGGTTCCCGGTTGAGGCATTCGTAGAGGATGGCCAGGCCGATGTTGCTCATGCCCACCTCGTAGACGTCCGGAAAAACCAGCGCCACGCTTATGTCCACCTTCGCGCGGTCCTTGCGCACAGCGCCATATTCACCGCCCAGGTAACGTGAAGGCCGCTCCACCAGCGGCAAAATATCGCAAAGCGTATCGTTCATCGGCATAATGCTGTCAAAATCGTCCTTGTTGAAAAGATGGGAAAAAATTCATAAATGAAGGTTTCAATAATACACTTCCATCAGGCACAGTCCCTGCGGCGGAGCGCAGAGGCGCCGCTGCGGCGTTTCGCCGTGCAGACGCCGGTCCAGCTCTTCGCAGGTGGCGCGTCCGTGTCCGATGTCCACCAGAGCGCCTACCATCAGCCGTACCATGCCCCGCAGAAAACCGCTGCCGCGCACGTCAATGAGAATCCGCTCCCCGTTTTCCGTCAAGGTCATGGAAAAGATCTCGCGCACCGTGGTGCGGGCGGCGCATCCCGCTATCCGAAACTGCGCGAAGTCATGTATGCCGGTAAGCTGCCGCGCGGCATGGCGCATCGCCTCCAGATCCAGCGGCGGGCGCAGCCACCAGCTGAAAGGCGCCTCCAGCGGGGAGCGTACCGGCGCGCACCACAGCGTGTACCGGTAATGCTTGCCCCTGGCATCGAAACGGGCATGGAATCCTGACGGCATTTCGAAAGCGTCCTGCACGGCAATATCTTCCGGCAGCAGGCGGTTTACGCCCTCCCGGAACGCGGTGAGGGGCAGATTAAGCGGCGTTTGAAAATGCGCCGCCATGCAGCGGGCATGCACGCCCGCGTCGGTGCGTCCGGCGGCAATCAGGCGTACCGGGTGGCCGGTCAGCCGCTCCAGCACACGTTCCAGTTCTCCCTGTACCGAAAGCCCTTCGGCCTGGATCTGCCAGCCCACATAACGGGCGCCGTGATAGGCAATGTGGAGCTTGATGGTTCTCATGGCCTTATCCTCCGGAAAAGCCCTGCAGCATCAGGACAAACGCCGGCAGCAGAAGTCCAAGGACGGTGGCCGGAAGGTTCCAGCGGTTGGAGGCAAACGGCGGCAGAGAAACATTCTCCAGCTGCAGACGCCCCTGCGCGTAGGCCTGGGCCAGTTCGTCCGCGCGGGTGACCAGCCGTTGCAGCAGCAACGGAAGCGCCCAGCGCAGCAGCTCGATTCGTCCCATGAGCGGTCCCTGAGCTTTTGTGGGCGGACGGTTTTTCGTCACTTCCTGGATCTCGTTTTTGAGAAGGGGGATGAAGTCCAGCACCAGTTTCAGCAGAAAGGCGTAACGTCGGATCGGTACCCCCAGACGGGCAAGCGGTTTGGCCAGCGTCGTCAGGGCTGCGACCAGCTGCGCCGGAGGCGTCACGAAGGTCATGAGTGATGAAAAGGTCACGGCCAGTGCCAGCCGTCCGCAGACCAGGAAGCCCTGCAGCAATCCGTCCCGCGAAAGCCAGGGGATGCCGCCCAGTGTGTGCCCGGGTGTCAGCAGCGTATGCAGAAGCAGCGTGCAGAGTAGCAGCCAGCGCAAGGCCCATATTCCCCGCCACCAGCGGCGCAGGGGAATGTGTCCCAACGCCAGCCCTCCCAGGGCGATCGCAGCCAGGGCGCCCAGTTGCAGGGCCCTGGATGCGGCAAAGGAAACCATGACCAAAAGCGCCAGAACCACCAGTTTGACGCGCGCGTCAAGCCGGTGCAGAAACGAGTCGCCCGGCAGGTAACATCCAAAGGTGAAGTCGTCGAAGAAACTCATGGGATACAAACAGGGCAGTCCCTGTATACAAAAAACGTTAAGTGCACATCGTGCAAAGGAATATGCAATGCCGGAGATTTTTTCAAGCGCAGAAAAGGCCTCCCGTTTTCCTGATGGCCTTTTGTTTCCCTGCGAGAAAAAATTGTCCTGCAACCGCGGGAACTGTTATATAAAAATTTTCAACTTTGCAGGACAGTTTTGGGGAAAAGCGGGAGCACATCCTTCCCGGGTTGGCCATTTCTTGAAAGGCTTTCATTTAAAATCCAATCTTCGGATATCTTTGGCGGAAGAGGTAACTGTGGAAAATCAGGACAAACATTTCAGGCAGGAAGTGGAACGCCGCCGCACCTTTGGCATTATCAGCCATCCGGATGCCGGCAAGACGACGCTGACAGAAAAACTGCTGCTGTTCGGCGGCGCGATTCAGCTGGCCGGTGCGGTCAAATCGAAGAAAGCCGCCCGCCATACCGCCAGCGACTGGATGGCGATGGAGCAGGAACGCGGCATTTCCGTCAACACCTCGGTCATGAACTTCGAATACCGGGGCTACGCCATCAATCTGCTCGATACGCCCGGTCACCAGGATTTTTCCGAAGATACCTACCGGGTGCTGACGGCGGTGGACAGCGCGCTGATGGTGATCGACAGCGCCAAGGGCGTCGAAACCCAGACCCGCAAGCTGATGGAGATCTGCCGGATGCGCAATACGCCCATCATCACCTTCATCAACAAGCTGGATCGCGAGGGCCTTGAACCCTTGGAGCTGCTTGCCGACATTGAGGACACCCTGCAGATCGAATGCGTGCCGGTTACCTGGCCGGTGGGGATGGGCAAGCGCTTTCGCGGCATCTATCACCTGACGCGCGACGAAATGTGCTTTTTCGATACCCGTACCGCAAAGGATCGGGTGCTGGAAGGCGATCTGGTGCGCGGCCTGGACAATCCGGAGCTGGATGCGCATCTGGGCAGCCAGGCGCGGGAACTGCGTGACAGTGTGGAGCTTTTGGGAGAAGCCGGTAATCCGCTGGAGCTCAAGGAGTATCTGAAGGGGAACCAGACGCCGGTTTTTTTCGGCAGCGCCATCAACAACTTCGGTGTCCGCGAGTTGCTCGACACCTTTGTGGAACTGGCACCGGGGCCTCTGCCTCGTCCGGCGGAAAGCCGCGAGGTTTCTCCCTACGAAGCGGCATTCAGCGGTTTTGTCTTCAAGATTCAGGCGAACATGGATCCGGCCCATCGTGACCGCATCGCGTTTTTGCGCATCTGTTCCGGACAGTTTACCCGCGGAATGAAGGTGCGTCATCACCGGGTGGGAAAAGAGGTGCTGCTGAACAACGCCATGATCTTCATGGCCCAGGATCGCAAGAATGCCGAAGAAGCCTTTCCCGGCGACATTATCGGCGTGCCCAATCACGGCACCATCCGCATTGGTGACACCTTCACCACGAAGGAACCGCTGAAGTTCACCGGCATTCCCAGTTTCGCGCCCGAGCATTTCCGGCGCGCGCGCCTGAAAGATCCGCTGAAGACCAAGCAGATGGACAAGGGGCTGCTGCAGCTGACCGAGGAGGGCGCGGTGCAGCTCTTCAGGCCACTGATCGGCAACGATCACATCCTGGGTGCGGTCGGTGTCCTGCAGTTTGATGTCATCATCGAGCGCTTGCGCGCGGAGTACAACGTGGATGCCGCCTACGAGGCGGTCAACTATGCCGCCTGCCGCTGGGTGACCTGCGAGGATCGCGCGAAACTGGACGAGTTTATGAAGAAGGAGGCCGCAAATCTTGCGCGGGACGCCAAGGGTGCCCTGGCCTATCTGGCGTCGAGCGAATGGCGGCTGGGCCATGTTCAGGAACAGTGGCCGGCGATCAAATTCCACAAGACATGGGAAATTTAGAAGACAGGCGGAGCTTTATGCGGGAAGCGCTTTTCTGGGAATCCCTGCCGGAATCGGCGGTGCGCTGCCATCTCTGCCGGCTGGAATGCACGATTCCAAAAGGTGGGCGGGGACGGTGCCGGGCACGGGAAAACCGTGACGGCAGGCTCATGAGCCTTGTCTACGGGCAGCTGATAGCGGCGCATGTCGATCCGGTCGAGAAGAAACCCTTGTTTCATGTGCTGCCGGGCAGCCGCTGCTATTCGGTGGCCACGCTGGGATGCAATTTCCGCTGCCGCCACTGCCAGAACGACTCAATCTCGCAGCCGAAAGCGGAGCTGATCGGCCGGGAACGGCCTGTACATCCGGAGCAGGTGGCACAGGCGGCCTCTGCCTCCGGCTGTGCGGCGATTGCCTTCACCTACACCGAGCCCACGGTCTTTTATGAGTATGCCCTGGATATCGCCCGGCTTTCGCATGAAAGCGGCATGAAAAACCTCTTTGTGACCAATGGCTACATGCAAAGGGAGGCGCTCACCCGGATTGCGCCGCTGATGGATGCCGCCAATGTCGATCTCAAGGCCTTCTCCGAGGCGTTTTACCGCGATATCGTGGGGGCCCGGCTTTCCGAAATGCTGGACTCCTTGCGTTGTTTCCGGAAGCTGGGCATATGGCTGGAGATCACCACGCTGCTGATTCCCGGGCTCAACGATACGGATGCGGAACTCAGGGATCTGGCGCGTTTCATTGTGACCGATCTGGGGAAAGACGTGCCCTGGCATGTTACGGCCTTTCATCCGGCGTATGCCCTGCGCGATCGTCCGCCGACACCGCCCGAAACCCTGCTGCGGGCGCGCGCCATCGGGCGTGCGGAAGGACTGCGCCATGTCTACACCGGCAATATCCCCGGCGCAGGAGGCGAGAATACCGTCTGCCCATCTTGCGGGAAAACGGTCATCGAACGGCGCGGCTTCTCGTTGCAGGCGCTGCATCTGACCAAGGGCAGCTGCGATTTTTGCGGCGCGGCGCTTGCGGGGATCTGGGCATGATGACGATGCCGCTCTTCATCGTTGCGCGCGAGGTGGTTTGTGGATGGAACTCTGGCGCATTGAGCGAGCATGAACGGCTGTTGTGAACGCGTTTTTTTGACTTTTCGTCCTCAGTTATGAGGAGATGCCCCATGAAATATCCCGTCGGCATTCAGAATTTTGGCGAAATCATTCGCGGTGGTTATGTGTATGTAGACAAAACCGCTCTGATATGGCAGCTCATTGACCGTGGCAAGTACTATTTCTTGAGCCGTCCGCGCCGCTTTGGCAAGTCTCTGTTGCTGTCCACCATTGCAGCCTGGTTTCAGGGCAAAAAAAAACTGTTTGAGGGCCTGGCCATTGCGAATTTGGCCGGCGAATGTCCGGAAGAGCATCCTGTGCTGCATCTGGACTTGAGCAACCAAACATGCACGGATGTTCAAATCTTCAATATGGTTCTCAACAATCAGTTGAATGTTTGGGAGGAAGAGTACGGCCAACGCGATGATGAACCACTGCCTTCCCTGCGTTTTGGCGGCATTATCCAGCGCGCCTATAACAAAACCCAAAAGAAGGTTGTCATTCTGATCGACGAGTACGACAAACCGTTGCTGGATGTGCTTGACAACGAAAAATTACGTGAAGCATATCGTATTGTTCTGCATGATATGTACAGTAATTTGAAAAAATATGACCGCTATATCGAATTTGCCATACTCACTGGCATAACCCGCTTCAGCAAACTTAGCATATTCAGCGGATTGAACAATTTGAATGACATT
>JAILGY010000241.1:0-2681 GCA_024696325.1 bacterium
CAACGCCCGGAACGCGTGGCCTATCTGGGACCGGAAGGCACCTTCTCCCATTTCGCCGGTCTGGAGTATCTGGGGCATTCGGCTCTCTTTTATCCCTGCGGCGACATCGCCCAGATCTTCGACATGGTCGCCACCAACCAGTGCGAGCTGGGCGTGGTGCCGCTCGAAAACTCCCTTCAGGGAACGGTGGGAGTAAGCTTTGATCTCTTCCTTTCCCACGAGGTCTTCATCCAGGCCGAGCTGTTTTCCCGCATCGCGCACTGTTTCTTAAGCGATGCGCCGGATCTGGCGGCGGTGCGCACCGTCTACTCCCATCCGCAGCCGCTGGCCCAGTGCGGCAACTGGCTGCGCGCCCACGTGCCCGACGCCTCTCTGGTGCCGGTGGAATCGACAGCCGCGGCCGCCCGCCGGGCCTGCGGACATGCCGAAGCCGCGGCGATCGGACACATCAATCTCTCCAAGATCGTGGGAATTGACGTTTTGGCCCGCCACATCGAAGACGCCTCCGGCAACTGGACGCGCTTCGTCATCATTGGACCGCAACCGGCGCACACTCCGTCTGTGAACACGGCATCCGAAGCCAACAAAACCTCGCTGCTCTTCACCCTGCCCGACCGATCCGGCGCGCTTTCCGGCGTGCTGAACCTGCTGGCAACCCATGGCATCAACATGCGCAAGATCGAGTCACGCCCACTGAAGGGCGAACGCTGGAAGTACGCGTTTTTCGCTGATGTGGAAAGCGATCTGGAAGACCACAGAAATGATGCCCTGCTTAAAAAACTGAAAGAGGCCTGTAACAATTTCCGCATTCTGGGCAGTTATCCGATCGGGCCGCAACTGGATCGCGTGGATGGCGGCGGAGGTCCCGGCGATGCATTGGATGAGGGATAAAGGCACACCGTGTCAAACAAAAAAGCGGCACTGCCCTTTTGAAGAGGCGGCGCCGCTTTTTTTATGTCCTTAAAGATTGTCAAACCCCGGCGGTACTTCCGGTTCCTTCTTCCCGCTGTGCCTGTACCTGAAAATGCTGTACAGCAGGACAATCACAAACGCTGAGGCCAGGACATATTTTTCCATAAGCGCGAAATAGATGGCGCACATCAGCAGAAAAAATATCCCCATGAAGAATAAAATATTGATGAGCGAATCCATATTTTTGACAAGAAACAGTTTGTTTTTTATTTCATAATAGATGAACTCTATGACTATAAAGAGCAAAAATATGGAAGCAAACCCTATCATTGCTATCAGTACATATCCAGTGTTTTCCATATCTGTAATGTCCATATCCTTGCCTCATTTGATATCAATCTGAAATAAACAGCGTTTATGGTATATTTATCCACAATTTTCTCGGTTTATAACATATCTTCTCCCGCATTCAAAGCAATTATTGCACATTTTGTTCCCCCCTTTCCTGCCAGCGCCTGAAAAAAACGGATGTTCCTTGCTGTGCTGTGCGTCAACGCCGGCGTGCCCGTGGGGTGAAAATGCTCCTCAGTTTGACAAATGGAAAGCAGAAACGACAAAACCACACCTATGGCACGGCTCGCCGTCATACGCCGGGACAGTCTTTCAGATAAATCGGGCAATAACAAACAATTTGCTTGCAATATTCGCAAAAGTGATTGTAGCCTCTAAGAAAAATTATTGAGGAGCGAGATGCAATTCTCCCGGCTCCTGCCCAAAAACGGGGCCGGGTTTAAAATTGAATACTCTGCGTAAATGCAAAAGTTGACTTCACAAGAACCGCCAATTCTTTATCAACAGTCAACAGCTGAGGGGGATACGTTCATATAAGGCGTGCCCTCTCTTTGCTATCTGGGAAAAGCACTTGACAGTGTCGCGTGAGGGCATGACAAAGATCATGCCCTTTTTTCATGCCTTTTTTCGGGCAGCCAGATAGAAACACTGCGGAAAAACCACCATCCCGTCAGCTCCATCTGGCCCCCAGAAACTTAAACAAACGAAAAGAAGGGAAAAATAACATGAATAAAAAACTCAGTGTAACCGTTGCTCTGGCCATCTTCCTGGCCGCTACGACAATGGCCTATGCCGGCAGCAAGACCACCACCTATCGCGACTCGCAGGGGCACATTTGGGGCACTTCAACAAGCTACGACAGCGGCACAACGACCTACCGAGATTCACGGGGCCACATTCAGGGCACTTCCACGACCTACAGCAACGGCAGGACGACCTACCGAGATTCACATAGCCACATTTTGGGTACGTCCACAACAGACAGCAACGGCAGGACAACCTACCGCGACGCGTATGGCCGCATTCAGGGCACCAGCAAATAATAAAATTCCCATTTGTTAGACAACGGTTAGTTTGTTTATAGCTTGATCCCACATGCCCCGGCAAAAAACAGAGAGAAATACACATCCCAAGAGCCTCTAGGAAGGAAGAAATCGCTTGCAATATTCTTAAAAAGAATTATCATCGCAGCTTCGTAAGAGGTACTAATCCTGCTGTGCATAAGCGGGTCAGGTCTTTGATTTACAAACGAATATGCTGCGTGAACGCAGAAGTTGACCTCACGGGAACCGCCAGATCCTACCAACAGTCAACCTCTGGCGGACATGCCCAAGTCGGGCATGGCTTCTGTCATTATCTGTTGATTAAAGGTGCTTGGCGGTACCACGTGAGGGAATGATGGATGTCATGCCCTTTTT
>JAILGY010000242.1:0-31273 GCA_024696325.1 bacterium
GCTTCGGTGGCCAGCTTCTTCATCAGCCGTATTGACAGCCGTCTGGATCCGCGTCTGGAACAACTGTCTGCCGTCCACGGTGAAAAGGCGCGCGCGCTGTGCGGCCGTTGCGCGATTCTGGCGGCACGCCGTGCATACGAAACTTTTTTGGAGCTTTTCCGGCACAACGATCGTTTTGCCCGTCTGCAAAAACTCGGCGCCCGGCCGCAACGCCTGCTGTGGGCCAGTACCGGGACAAAAAATCCCGCCTACAGCGATGTGAAGTATGTGGAGGAGCTGGTCGCCCGCGACACAATCACCACTGTGCCTCCGGCCACGTTGGCGGCCTTCCGCGCGCATGGCAGGGTGACAGCCACACTGGATGAAAAAATCGCCCCGGACGACACGGACAAGCTGCTTCAAACACTGCACGACCTGGGAATTTCGCTGGAAACGGAAGGCCGCGCGCTGGAAGAGGAAGGCATCGTCAAATTTATCGCGCCCTACGACGAGTTACTGGCGCGTCTTGACGTGGAACGCGTCAATCTGCTGGAGGAGTGCCGCCGCCCACAGCAGCTGGAACTGGGGCTCTATTCCCGCTTTGCGCAAAAGCGCCTGAATGCCATGGAGGAATCGGCCTTTGGAAAACGTTTTTGGGAATATGACGCCACCCTGTGGAAGGCTCACCCCGAAACGCACGCCGCCATTCGCGCCTTCATGGGCTGGCTACCCATAGTCAAACGGATGCAGGAACGTTTGCCCGAGCTGGAGGAGTTTGCCCATCAGGTCCGTGCCAGCGGGTTCCGCCAGGTTGTCGTGCTCGGCATGGGCGGCAGCAGCATGACGCCGCTGGTCTGGCAACGAGCCCTGGGAAGCGCCGCCTTCGGCCTGGAGCTCTTCGTCCTTGACAGCGTGGATCCACGTGCCATTCGCGCCGTGGAAAAACAACTGCGTCTGAACGAAACGCTCTTCATCGAGGCAAGCAAATCCGGCACGACTGCCGAACCATCCACTCTGTCGCGCTACTTTTACGCGAAAATGGAGGAGACGGCCGGTGAACGCGCGGGCGAACACTTTATTGCCATTACCGACCCCGGCACAGCACTGGTGCAACGGGCAAAAGATTGCCATTTCCGCAAGGTTTTCCTGAACTTTGCCGACATCGGCGGCCGTTATTCGGCACTTTCCTGCTTCGGTCTGGCGCCGGCTGCCCTGATGGGGCTGGACATCCGGCGACTGTTTGCCAGCGCTCGTCTGCTCATCCAGTCCTGCGGACCTGATATCCCCGAACGCAAAAATCCCGGCGCGGCACTGGGCGCGGCACTGGGTGAACTTGCCCTGCAGGGGCGCGACAAACTGACCTTCCTGCTGCCGGAACGCCTGAAAGTTTTCGGGCTGTGGGTGGAGCAACTCATCGGCGAAAGCACTGGCAAGGAGGGCAGAGGTATTCTGCCCATCAGCGACGAGACTCTTCTGCCCGCCGAACAGTACGGCGACGATCGCGTCTTCGTCTGGTACCGGCTGGATGATTCCGATCCACAAGAACAGGCAACCGCCGCGTTGGTTGATGGACTCAAAAAACTCGAGCACCCGATCATCACCATAACGCTCGCCGATCCCTACGATCTGGGCGGCGAGTTTTTCCGCTGGGAATTCGCGGTGGCAACCGCCGCAACTGTTTTGGGTATCAATCCTTTCGATCAACCGGATGTGCAGAGCAGCAAAAGCAACACGCTGCGCATTTTGGCGGAAAAGGCCGCAGGAAGCACGAAAGCGCCGCAGAGTGGCCTGCATCTGGAAGGCGCGGATGCCCAAAGCGATCCGGCATGCGGGCTGGAACTTTTCCTCAAACGCAGCCGCCCGCGTGACTATCTGGCCCTGCTGGCCTTTATTCCCGATGAACCCGAACTGAAAGTTGCCCTGAAACGGCTGGCGCTCCTGCTGGGAGTTTCCGCGCAGCTTCCGGTTACCACCGGCTTTGGCCCACGTTTTCTCCACTCCACCGGGCAATTTCACAAGGGCGGTCCCAACACCGGCCTGTTTGTGCAGCTGGTTTCCCCGGTCAAACCGGAACTGGATCTGGCCATTCCCGGCCAGCCGCACAGCTTCGGCGCGTTGTTGCAGGCCCAGGCGGATGGCGATCTGGAGGCGCTGCGGCAAAAAGGACGCCGGACGCTGCGTGTCGATCTCGGCGATGATCCTCTGGAAGGATTGAACACCTTGCTCAAGCTGCTTGAGAAAAAAGGTACGCGTTGAAAAAACTGCATGGGAAAAGCGTCATGGTCTTCATGGCGCTTTTCCCCAAAGCATGCTCATATTTCACTTTCCCTTCCCTTTTCTTTTTTGAAAGGGACAAGCTCCCATGCAACTGCTGTGCAGCAACCGCCTTGAGTTCCTCTTCGATGTGCTGGTGGAACAACTATGCGCCACCGTTCCCCAGGATCCTCTGATACCGCAAACCATTCTGGTCCCGGGCAAGGCGGTGGCAGACTGGCTGCAGCTGCATCTGACCCGGCATTTCGGCATCTGGGCCAATCCGGATTTTCCCTTTCCTGCAACATTGCTGTCCTCGGTGAGCAGGCAGGCTCCAAAAGCGGCTCGTGATCCATGGGCACAGGATCTGCTGGCGCTGCGCATTCTGCGGCTGCTGGAAGAGGCCGGGGGGGAAGCATCTTTTCGGGAGATCGTGCCCGAAGATCCGCTGCAACGCTTCCAATTTTCCCTAAAGCTTGCCGAACTCTTCGAGCTGTATGGCGTCTACCGTCCGGAGATGCTCTTTGCCTGGGAACAAAAATCACATGATTCGGACAACTGGCAGGCGACACTTTGGCGCAGATTGCTCGGAGAACGGCAAGAAACGCCGCCAGTGCGGCAGTGGGCGGATTTCATCAGGGCCTGTGTAAAAGGGCAAACCCCGCCACTTCCGTTTTCCGCGCTTCAAGTGTTCGGCGTTTCCGGGTTGGCGCCCTCGCAGATTGATCTGCTCGCCGCCCTGGACAGGGTGATCCCGGTGAATCTGTTTCTCCTGAATCCCTGCCGCGAATACTGGTTTGATCTCGCCTCTCAGCCACTCCCTGCCGATGCGCAGTCCCGGCACTACGAAACCGGCCAACCGCTGCTGGCCGCCTGGGGCAAGGCAGGCGGCGATCTGTTCACGCTGCTCTGGGAACAAATTTCCACACTTTCGGAGAACGCACTGTTTGACGATCCAGGAAACAACAGTCTGCTGCATATGCTCCAGAGCGATATTTTGAACCTGTTCGACCGCACGAACACAGAGGAAGAAGGAAAATCTTCCCCCCCTGCGGGCACGGATGCTTCCCTGCAGATCCATTCCTGCTTCACGCAGCAGCGGGAAATGGAGGCACTGCATGACTTTCTCGTCGCCTGTTTGCAGGAACTTGAGAATTTGCACTGTGCGGACATTTTGGTGCTTGTTCCCGATCTGAAAAGCTATGCGCCCTACATCATGGCGGTTTTTGGCACCCGGAAACCGGCCATTCCCTTTACTCTGACCGGTCTGGAAGAGGAAGCGTCCTTGCCCCTTCTGGAGCTGCTGGCCCTGCGTCATGGACGCTATGAAGTATCACAGGTACTTGATCTGCTGAAATCGCCCGCAGTTGCGAGCCGGCTGGCCTTAAGCCCGACCGATCTGGAACGTCTGTCCCTCCTGGTGCAAGAAAGCGCCATCCGTTGGGGCATTGATGCCGCAGATCGCGAAGATCGCGATTTGCCCGCTTTTGGAGAGAACAGCTGGCGCGCCGGCCTGGATCGGCTGTTTCTGGGCTACGCGTTCCCCCCGGAAAGTGATCCTTTTGTAAACCTGCAGCCCTGCGAGCGGCTCACGGCAGATGATGCGCACCTGCTCGGCGTTCTGGCCGGTTTCATGGAACTGCTCGACAGCTTCCTGAAAGATTTGGGCATCGCACGCTCCGGCACTGCCTGGCGGGATCTGCTGCTGGAAGCCTTGCCGCGCTTTTTCCCGGATGACGACGGGCAATGGGCCGCATCTTACAACCGGCTGGAAAATCTGGTGCTGGAATGGGCGCAGATCACGGAAGAAGCGCATTTCGAGGAACTGCTTGGCATCGATCAGCTGGAGCTCTGGCTGGCAAGACGTCTGGAAGAAACGGGGGCCACTGCCGGACGAATCGGCAGCGGTCGGGTAACTTTCGCCGAACCCGGACCGGCAAGCTGCCTGCCCTTTCGGGTCATTGCCATGCCGGGGCTTGCAAACGGCAAATTTCCACGGTCAACTGCCGCCGCAAGCTTTGATGAAATGGCCAGGAATCCGAGGCGCGGCGACCGGCAACCACGCAAAGACGACCGGCTCCATTTTCTGGAGGGAATTCTCTCCGCCCGTGACCGGCTCTACTTAAGCTACGTCGGGCAAAATATCCGGGACAACACGTTCCTGGAACCGTCCGTGCTGATAAGTGAGCTGACGGACTACCTCGACCGGGGATTCCGCTGCCCCCGTTACGCCGAATGCCCCCGTTTCGATGCAAATCGCTGCGACAGCTGGTGTCACTGCGAAGAAAACGGCCTGTTTTTCCGGCACAAGATGCACGCGTTTCATCCCGCCTACTTCACCGGGGAAACACCGCTGGCAAGTTTCTCCAGAGCCGACTTCGCGGCGGCCCGAGCCTGCATTGAGCCTTCCCAGCCGCTTCCATCCCCCGCACCGCTTGCGGAACCGGACAATGCTTTGAAAACGCTCCGTTTGAAAGATTTGTGGCGTTTCTGCCTCAATCCCGGAGAATATTTCGTGCGGCAGAGACTGGGCATTTTCCTGGACTCGCCGGAGAAAAATCCCATCTCCGACGAAGAACCCTTCTCGCTTTCCCCTCGTGAGCGAAGCATTCTGGGCGACAGGCTTGTTGAAACGCGGCTGGAAAACCGCGCTCCGGAAGAAATCTATGCACACGAACGCGGCGCGGATCGGCTGCCGCCGGGAAAGATGGGGCAAATTCTTTTTGAGAATCTTGAAACCGCGCTCGACCCTTTTGGCGCTTCTATCGAAGAGAAAATTGCAGGCGTCATACCACGCCACGAAACTTTTGCCCTACAGATAGGAGATTTCCAAATAACGGATATCGAATGTCTGCTTGCCGGCGACAGCGCGCTGCACTACCACTTTGCCCGGCCAAACAGCACATATGTACTGCGATACTGGATCACAAGACTCGCTCTGGACTGTCATCCACAAAAGCCTGCTGCCGCAGGCAGCCAAATATTCCTCAGAGGCGAAAAAGGCAGGGATGTTCTGCACAAACGCCTGATTCCAAGCGCGGACGCCCGGGAGCAGCTGGCCGGTTTGCTGGAGCTCTATTGGCAAGGTTTGCGCTCACCACTGGCTCTCCTCCCCGCTCTGTCATACGACTATGTCAAATCGCTGCTGCCCGCGCCAAAAGGGCTGGATACCCACTCCCGCGCGGATATTCTGTGCCTCGTCGAACAGGCACCGCCGCAGATGCGCCGCGAAGCGTGGGAAAAAGCCTGCTCTCAATGGAACGAAATACGTGTCCAGGACGACGCCTTACGTTTTCTGTTTCCGGAAGGCTACCAGCTGCCGGAAAAAGAACTGCATGAACAGTCGTCCGCGCTTTGGGCCGGCTGCTTTTCGGCCCTGCGCGACGAAAACGGCAATCTTTCTTTCCTTTAAAATTACTTCTTCTCAAAAGCCGGCAGAATATATTCCGCCTCCGGAATATGGGTGGCCCCGCTTTTGTCCAGGATGCTGGAATAGAGGGTGAAACGATCCACACCAAAGGGCGAACCGGAAAAAAACGTTTGCGCGTCCAAATAACGTTTCAGCCCGGATGCCGCTTCCCCTCCCAGACGGGCCAAGGTGATATGGGGGGTAAACTTGCGTTTTTCCAACGGAATGCCCAGTCCTTGCAAACAACTGGTCACCTGCCTTTGCAGGCGCATAAGAGCCGGATTTTCCGCTACTCCCGCCCACAACACCCGTGGCTCCCCCCGGGGAGGGAAAAAGCCCAGAGTTCGAAACTGGAGGGAAAAAGCAGATGGTCCATTCCTCTCAAGCACGCATAAACTCTCTCGAACACTGCGGAAAACCACTTCGTCCACTTCGCCGATGAAACACAGGGTCAAATGCAGCTGCTTCGGCGGCGTCCATCGGGCCTCAGGCAATCCGCCGCAAAGAGCAACCAGTTCCTCACGTGCCGTCTCCGATGGATTAATGGCCACAAAAAGTCGTTTGTTCAAATTTCCAGGCACTGTAATCCTACGTATTTAATATGTTTGGAAAAGCCAGAGCACTATCCGTCCTGAGGAATCCTTCTGCTTTGACGTTTGGCGCCATGGTTTCAAACATTGCCTGCTTACTTCAATATCAGTGGCTTTTGTCCCGGGGTTTCGCCAATCTGACATCCACCATTTCTTTCAACTCCTTGCCGACCTTGAAAAACGGCAAGCGTTTGGGAGCCACTTCTATCTGCTCGCCGGTACGGGGATTGCGGCCGGTATAGGACTTGTAATCCCGCACGGCAAAACTTCCGAAGCCGCGGATTTCGATCCGTTCGCCTGACGCCAAAGCATCGGCCATGGTATCGAAGATCAGATTCACAATTTCAGTGGACTGTTTATAGGATATGTTGCGAGCCAGGCAGAGCGCCTCAATCAACTCCGACTTGTTCATAAATCTTCCCTCCTAAAAAAACATCCTCAAAAAGATGACAGTAAAAAAACAGAAAATTCGGGCAAATGCCCCTCATCCAGCCCGTTACGGCACACGATGCGTCACAATGTCCGCTCTCTTCCACTCTTTGTGCAAAACATGCCACAATCCGCACTTCTTTCGCCCTATCCTTCCCGGACGCTTTTTCTTTTTGACAAAGATAGGGCAGCACTTGCCAAAGCGTCAAGCAAACTCCAGCATAATCAACATGTTTTAGCGATGCCATGCCAAAAAAACAACCGCAAAACCATCCTGTGCAGCTCCGTTTGCGGCCATTTTCCCTGTAGCGTGTCCTTGGGCGCTTGTATTACAATGCAATAACTATGACGACATGGCGCCTTTCCAAATATATCTCCCAGGAAGTACTTGCCCCAATGGCCATCAGCCTGGCAATTTTGTCGTTTGTCCTGCTGATGGGCAACCTCCTCAAGTTGACGGATCTGATCATCAACCGCGGCGTTCCGATCCGGGATATCGCTATGCTCTTTCTCTACCTGCTTCCATCGTTCTTTGACATTACACTGGGCATGGCCTTTCTCATTGGTATCCTCATCGGCTTTTCACGTCTTTCCACCGATCACGAGATCGTGGCCATGAAGGCGGCCGGCATCAGCTTATGGCGCATGACGCGACCGATTGTCGCCATAGCGCTTATTACAACAGTTGTTCTCGCAGGCATTTCGTTTTACGCCAAACCCCTGGGACGAAAAAATTTCAAGGCCCAGGTTTTCCAGATCCTGCAAAACCGTATTGGCAAGGGACTGGAGCCGATGGTCTTCTTTCACGATTTCGAAGATGTGGTGCTGTTCGCCCGCGAAGTGGAACAGAACGGCCAGATGCGTGGAATTTTTCTGTATGACAACCGGGATCCCGAGATTACCTCGACCATCTCTGCAGAAAGCGGGAGACTCTTCTCCAACCAGAGCGCCATGACTTTCTCCATCCTGCTGCAAAACGGCGCACTGCACAACCATGCACTCAGCGGCAAGGACACCAGTTACCGCGTCATGAACTTCGCCAATTACGATCTGAATCTCAGTTTCGCGGATAAAAGCGAGGGCAAGGCGCCGCGCCTCAACCCCAAAGAAATGACCTTCCAGGAAATTCTGACGGGTACCGGATCAACGCCCAAGCAGCAACGCCAGATGGACGTCGAATTTCATAAGCGGCTGGCGCTCTGCATAGTGCCCCTGCTGTTCGTGCTGATAGGAATCCCCCTGGGGATCTGTTCGCCACGCTCCGGCCGAATGGGCGGTTTTTCCTTTTCGCTGGTCGTGTTTCTCGCCTATCACCTGCTCTCCTCCTTCTCGGAAACGCTCTGTCTGGAGCATATGCAGATGCCACTGGGCGTGTTGTGGCTCCCCGATCTTTTTTTCCTGCTCACGGGCCTGTTTCTTTACCATGCAGCCGCCGCGGAAATGGCGCCGCGCTGGCTGACCGGACTGATCGCGCTCTTCACGGGCAAACTGTTGCGGAGACATCCCCATGCACATTCTTGACCGCTATGTGATCACCCGTTTTCTGAACTTTTTTTTTCTGGCGCTGGCGGCCTTCAGCGGCGTCTATCTGCTGGTAGACTTTATCGAAAAGCTTGACAATTTTATCGATAACGACGCGCCCTGGTCGTTATGCCTGCTCTTTTTTCTCAACAAACTGCCGATGATCTTTTCTCAGGTCACCCCATTAGCAGTTCTCCTGGGTTCCTTTCTTACCGTCGCCAGCCTTTCGCGCAACGGTGAGCTGATCGCCATGTTTTCCGGCGGGGTGGGCCTGCGGCGGGTCCTTACGCCGATCTTTGTGCTGGCGCTGCTGGTTGTTGCCGCCAACTTTGCCATCAACGAGTACCTGCTGCCCATTACCACGGAAAAGATGAACCACATCCTTTATCAGGAAATCCGGAAAAAACCGCTGACATTCATGAAGGAAGGCGGCGCCTGGATGCGGGAAAAAAACCGGCTGGTGCACATCACCTCGCTGGAGCCGCAGGGAATGATTCTGCAGGGTGTGGCCATCTACACCATGGATGAACGTTTCCAGATTGTCGCATACGAAGAGGCCAACCGTGCCACGTACCATGAGGGGGCCTGGATTGCCGACCAGGTGATCCGGCGCCGTTTCGATCCCCAAACCGGCTCCTTGCTGGAATTCGCCAGCCTGCAAAAAACTCCAATCGATTTTCACAAGCCCCCCAAAGAATTCCGCAGGGTCAACGCCAAACGGGATGAACTCAACTACCGCCAGCTGCATCACCTGGCCCACCGTCTTCAGGCGGAAGGGTTTGACGCCACCAGCTACCGTGTAGACATGCACAGCCGGCTGGCGGTACCCTTCGCATCGTTCATCATGGTCATACTGGGCATTCCCTTCGCACTGCGCAACAGCCGGAGAGCCGGCGTCGCCATGGGAATGGCCATCAGTGTTGGCGTGGGAATGATTTACTTTTTCGCCCAGGCCACGCTGACCGCGTTTGGCTACTCCACGCTGTTGCCGCCGCTGGTGGCAGCCTGGTCGGCCAATATTATTTTCATGTTGTTGGGGATAGGACTTTTTCTGAATCTGGAGCAGTAGCGCCTCCATCCAACAGAGGGTGCGTTGTCTCTCTTCCCCTTGCCGGGAACAACGACGTGCCGCTTCTGTCTGACTTGCAAAGGAGCTCTATATGGCCAAAATTATTCCTTTTTGCGGCATTCTTTTCAATCGCGACAAGATCCGGGATTTAAGAAGCGTCATGGCACCTCCCTATGACTGCATCTCGGAAGAGATGCAGGAAGAACTTTACTCCTCAAATCCCTACAATGTGGTGCGGTTGATTCTGGGCAAAACCACGCCCGAAGACACTGAAAGCTCCAACCGTTATACCCGCTCGGCACAAACCCTCAACGAATGGCTTGGCAACGGTATTCTGGTACAGGATGCAGAACCTGCCATCTATATCTACGATCAGGAGTACCAGGATGAAGACGGCGCCCCGATTACCCGCAGGGGATTTTTGGCGCTGGTGCGGCTGGAAGATTTCTCTACCGGGACAGTCAAACCGCATGAACGCACGCTGGATGGTCCCAAAAACGACCGATTCATGCTGATGAAAGCCTGCAAGGCCAATTTGAGCCCAATTTTCGCCCTCTATTCCGATCCAACATTTGCCCTGGAGGCGATCCTGAACCACCACCGCAAACGGGAACCGGATATCGCCGTCCGCTACAACAACGAGCAGCACAATCTGTGGCGCGTGACAGACGAAAGCCCAATAACCATTTGCCGTACTTTGCTGAACGACAAACCGCTGCTCATCGCCGACGGCCATCATCGCTACGAAACGGCGTTACGCTACCGGGATCTTATGCGCGAACAGATGCCGGACTATACCGGCCGGGAACTTTTCAACTATGCCCTGATGTATTTTTGCAACATGGAAGATCCGGGGCTGACGGTATTTCCCATCCATCGCCTCCTGTCCCGGCTGGATGCAATGGACGAGGCAACCTTCCTGGACAAGGTCGCCCCCCTCTTCGTGGTCCAGCCGGATGCTTTCGATGCCGACGATCCGGTTTCATGCAAACGGGTTCGCAATACGCTCGCCGAGAAAAAACATACCTTTGCATGGTATCCCGGCGGGAAAAAGCTCTACTTTATGACCCTGCGCGATCTGGAAGTCATGGACAAACATTTTCAGGGAAATGTTCCCCAACAGTTGAAAACCCTGGACATTTCCATCCTGCACAAGCTGATCTTCGAAGACCTTTTCCATATTTCCGAGGAAGATCAACGAAACGAAAAATATATCCGATATGTCAACAACTTTGCCGAGGCTCTGCACGCCGTCCGAAAAAACGAAGCGCAAATGGCCTTCCTCCTCAACCCGACCAGAATCTGTGAAGTTCGAGAGGTAGCCAATCACGGCGGTAAAATGCCGCAGAAATCCACCTACTTCTACCCCAAGCTGTTAAGCGGACTTATCTTCAACAAATTGGCCTGAAGCAAAGACTGAACAAAAAAATGCGCCATAACGGGTACCGTGGACGGTACCCGTTATGGGATCCATCTGTCCCGGCAAAGAAAGACGAAGTACCAATGGAAATTATTCGCAGCCTCGATGATCCACGCTTTCCCCTGCACCATACGATCCTGACCATTGGCAACTTCGACGGTGTGCATTTGGGCCACCAGGAAATTTTCCGACACGTTGTGGCAACCGCCCGCAAGATTCAGGGACGCCCGGCGGTCATGACCTTTGTACCGCACCCGCTGGAAGTGTTGGCGCCGCAACGGGCGCCTCTCCGTCTGACCACCCAGGAGGAAAAGGAAGAATTGATTGCCGGAGCGGGCATAGAACTCCTGCTCAGCATCCCCTTCACCACTGTCGTTGCCCGAATGGAGGCGAAAAGATTCGTCGAGGACATTCTGGTGCGCCAACTGGGCTTGAGCTTTCTTGTTGTCGGGCAAGACTACCGTTTCGGATGGCAACGAACCGGGGACAGTGCTGCGTTGATTCGCTGGGGAAAAGATCTGGGCTTTGCAACTCACATTTTGGAGCCGGTCCAGCACGACGGCCAAATCTACAGTTCCACGCGCATACGGGAACTTGTCGCATCGGGACAGGTGGAGGAAGCCGCGGCCTTTTTGGGAAGGGATTTCCAGTTGGCCGGAATTGTCCGTTCCGGTTTCCGGCGCGGCCGGCAACTGGGCTTTCCAACCGCCAATCTGGAACCGGATCCCAAAATTCTGCCCGGCTGTGGCGTATACGCCGTGCGAGTCGAGCTCCGAGGGCAAATCCACGAGGGAGTGGCCAGCATTGGTTCCAATCCCACCTTCTCCGGCCAAAAGCTGAGCGTCGAAGTGCATATTCTGGATTTTGCCCAAAATATCTACGGAGAAAGGCTCATTGTGCGCTTCATCAAACGGCTGCGTGACGAGAAGCTTTTCCCCTCGCCAGAGGCGCTGCATGCCGCCATTGAGCAGGATGTCCTTCAGGCACGCGCCCTGCTGCACCATCAGCAAAAGGAAAAGTGCCTTTCTTGAAAAAACTCAAAAAAATGGGTCTGAAAACAAGAGGCCAACGCAGGAATATCATGGATATTTATGGAATTTTTGGTTATCCCATTGCCCATTCCCGTTCCCCCCAGATGCATAACCGCACCTTTCAAAAACTGGGGATCGATGCAGTCTACGTGCCCTTCCTGGTCGACCCCAATCGTCTTGCGGAAGCTGTTGCCGCTCTGCGGGCACTTAATATCAGAGGCGTCAACATTACCATTCCGCATAAAGAGGCCGTGCTCAAACTGCTCGATGAACTGGCACCGGAGGCGCAGCTCATTGGAGCAGTAAATACCATCGTCAACCGTGGCGGGCATCTTGTCGGCCACAACACGGACTGCCTGGGCTTCATGCGCTCCCTGCGGCATGAACTGAACTTCGATCCAAAGGGCAAACGAATTCTGCTCCTCGGGGCCGGCGGCGCAGGACGGGCGGTGACTGTGGGACTGGCTCAGGCCGGAGCCGCCCACATCACGCTTTTTGACCGGCGTGAAACCGTCTGCCGCCACCTGATCGACGAATTTGCTCCCCGATTCGAGGACACCCAATTTGTTTGTTTTTCAGATGACCAGACATCCCTCCTGGGGGAAATGCCGAACTTTGATCTGCTCATCAATGCCACACCGGTGGGCATGAAGGGGGAATGCTGGTTCGATGGCAAGGAATCGTTCCTACCTCCCCATGTATACGATCTGGTCTATTCTCCACAGGGGACCCCATTGACCCGGGCGGCCCAGGCCGCCGGAAAACGGGTGGTCGATGGCACAGGAATGCTGGCCGCGCAAGGTGAAGAAGCTTTTTTCCTCTGGCGGGAACAATACCCCCCTGCAGGTTGGATGAAACAATGTATCGGGGACTGAACCCGCCCTGATGAGCAGATTGAGCAAGGCAAAGCCCTTCCCTGAAACCGGGCAGGAATGAGGCTTTCCTTTTTCTCCGCACGGGTATTGGCAAATCAGGCTTTCACTGTACACAATAACGGTCCCGGTATTGCAAAGAGATTTGTGCAAACATTTTTGTTCCATTTTGCGCAACCAGGGACAGGGAAAACAGATCGGGGCCATTCACAGTGTATTCCATTGTCAAACAGCATAATGGCACCATCGCGACGATCAACGTGCCCACATGCGGAGCTCGGTTCGTCATAACGCTACCAGCCCTAAACTAAAGCAATATCAGAGAAAAACAGGGATCCTATGCAAAATTCCATTCTGGTCGTGGATGACGAAAAAAGCATACGGGAGTTTTTCTCCATTCTCCTGAGAGGGGAAGGGTACCAGGTCATCACTGCGGAAGATGGAGAACAGGCGCTTGCCGAACTCAACAATGCTCCGTTTGATTTGGTCATCAGTGATGTGAAAATGCCACGCATCAACGGCTTCCAGCTTCTGAAACACATCCGGCAGCACTACCCGGATACACTTGTCATCATGCTTACCGCTGTTTCCAATGCTGAAGAAGCAACCAACGCCGTGAAGCATGGCGCCTATGATTACATCGCCCAACCCTTCAAGGACGAAAGAATTCGTCTCATCATCAAAAATGCGCTGGGGCAAAAAGCTGCGCACGCAAATCCACGTTCCTCCGCAGCTCAAAGCATTCGGGACAACATCATCGGACAGAGTGCATCCATGCGGAAGCTCTGTGAGATTATTGAACAAATTGCCCCAACCAAAGCCACCGTGCTGATAACCGGAGAATCGGGAACCGGCAAGGAACTGCTGGCCCGTGCCATCCATAACGGCAGCAAACGCAAGGAAACGCCGTTTATAGCCATCAACTGCGGAGCCATTCCGGAAAACCTGCTGGAAAGCGAGCTGTTCGGCTACGAAAAAGGCGCCTTCACCGGCGCCGCTACCGCCAAAACCGGCCTGTTCGAAATTGCCAACGGAGGGACGCTGTTTCTCGACGAAATTGGCGATCTGCCTCCCCTTATGCAGGTCAAACTTTTGCGGGTGTTGCAGGAACGCGAGATCCGCAAGATTGGAGGGATCCGCAGCATTGCCGTCGATTTCCGCCTGATTGCCGCCACCAACAAAAATCTGGAGCAGGAAGTTACGGAGAACCGCTTCCGTGAGGATCTGTTTTATCGCATCAACGTCATCCAGCTGGAAATGCCCCCCTTACGAACCCGCCGCGAGGACATTCCGCTCCTGGCGGAGCATTTTCTGCACAAGATTGCCCCCGAACGCAAACTGGTTTTCTCCAGGGAAGCCATGCAGATCTTGAAGGACTACAGCTGGCCGGGCAATATCCGCGAGTTGGAAAATGTTGTCGAGCATACCGCAATTTTTACCATCGACAGAGAAATTCATAAGGAAAATCTGCCGCCGCAGTTGCTCAAGAACAAAACCGACAACGATTCCACACCGTCCCAGATGCTGAAGGAGCTTCCCGACGAGGGACTGGATCTGGACGAATATCTTGGACAGATAGAAAAGGATATCCTTTTGAAAGCACTGGAGAAAAACCACGGCATCCGCAAACGTGCCGCTCAGTTTCTGCGCATTTCTTTCCGTTCCATCCGTTACCGGCTGGCAAAATATGGCATCGCCCTGAACGATGATGAGAGCAAGGATTTGTTATGAGACAACAAACCATAGCCGCGGTGCAGCGGCATATCATTGAAGTACCGGATCTGAACCGGGAACAGTGTGCCGCGGCCATTGCGGAAGCCGCCGCCGCCGGCGCAAACCTGGTGGTCCTGTCCGAACTGCACAACAGCCCCTATTTCTGCCAGATCGAAAATCCCGATTTCTTCGATCTGGCCGAGCCCATTCCCGGCCCTTCAACCGCCTATTTCGGCAATGTCGCCCGCTGCTGCGGCGTAGTCGTGGTCATTTCACTGTTCGAGCGGCGAGCTCCCGGACTTTGCCACAATACCGCAGTCGTCCTGGAAAAAGACGGCTCTATCGCCGGCTACTACCGCAAGATGCACATTCCCGACGATCCGGGCTACTATGAAAAATTCTACTTCACCCCCGGTGATACCGGCTTTCGGCCCATTCGGACTTCCGTCGGCTCGCTGGGCCTCCTGATCTGCTGGGATCAGTGGTTTCCCGAGGCCGCCCGGCTGATGGCGCTGGCCGGCGCGGATCTGCTGATCTACCCGACCGCCATCGGCTACGATCCGCATGAGCCCGAAGAGGAACAACGCCGGCAACTTGAAGCCTGGATCACCATCCAGCGTGCCCATGCCATTGCCAACAACCTTCCCGTCATCAGCGTCAACCGGGTCGGTTTTGAAAATCATCCCGTAGAAACCAACTATGGTATCGAGTTTTGGGGAAATAGTTTCATTGCCGGCCCCCAGGGAGAATTTCTGGCACGCGCGGGCGCTCATGAAGAAAGCACGCTGCTGGCTACGCTTGACCTCGACCGGACAGAATCCACACGCCGCATGTGGCCATTTTTGCGCGATCGCCGAATTGACGCCTACGAAGATCTTCTCAAGCGCTTCCGCTCCTGAAAAGCACTTGCCGTCTCAAGTCTGCACACAAACATGGGGAAGGCCTCCAAAGCCTTCCCCATGTTTGTTGTATCAAAAAATTTTCAATCCTTTTCAGGCTCAGGTACGCACCGCCGGCAGCAGCTCATCCAGCAGATCAAACAGTTCTTGCATGTCCTTCAATGTATAATCTCCCATGTGCGCAATCCGGAAGGTCTTGTTCTTGATCTTGCCATAGCCGTTATCAATGGCATAACCGCGCTCTCCGGCCAGTTTTTTAAGAGCCTCCAGATCCGTGCGATCATCGTTGCGAATGCAGGTAAGCGTCATCGAATAGCTGCCGGGTTCAGGGAAAAGCGTAAATCCTCTCGAAAGCGCCCAGTTGCGGGTAGCTTCCGCCATCTCACGATGCCGTTGATAGCGCTTTTCCAAACCTTCGGAAGCCATTTTCAGCAGCTGCTGCTGCAGGGCGAAGATTTGGCTGATGCAGGGGGTGCTGGGTGTATTGTTCTTCTCGTCACTTGCGGCAAATTCCACAAAATCGAAATAGTAGCCCCGCCCGGGAATCGTTTTCGCCTTCTCCAACGCCCGTTCCGAAACCGCACAAATGGCCAATCCCGCCGGCAAGGCAAAGGCCTTCTGCACACCGGCAATGCAGACATCGGTTTTGAGCGCATCCAGATCCAGCGGCACCGCCGACATGGAGGAAACGGTATCCAGAATGAAGGAAACTTCGGGATAGCGCTGCATCACATCGGCAATCTCCTCTACAGGGCTCATAACGCCGGTGGAAGTTTCGTTGTGAATCATCGTCATGGCGTCATATTTGCCAGTTGCCAGAGCTTTGTCCACCAACTCCGGAGTAATCGGTTTCCCCCACTCCACCTCCACCATATCGGCTTCCTTGCCGCAGCGCAGGGTAACGTCATGCCACTTTTTCGAAAAGGCGCCATTGGCAAAATTGACGCAACGTTTCCCCACGAGATTCCGCACCGCGCCTTCCATGATGCCGAACGAACTGGAGGTCGAAAGAAACACCCGTTCTCGGGTGTTCAGCAACCAGCGCAAGTGTTCCACAACGTCCTTGTGCAGAGCCGCATATTCCTTGGTGCGATGCCCAATCATCGGTTGCGCCATAGCTGCCAGCATATCGGGACTCACCTGGGTTGGCCCGGGGATGTACAGTTTTTTAGCCATGATTTTTCCTTTCCCATTTGCAATACGTAAAATATAGTCTGTATGCCTTGCTAAAGATTTTACGCCAATCCTGCGCCAAAAGCGGCAAAAATTTCTCAAAATGGGGCAAAGGAAGTTTTCGGTGGGAAAACTTCCTCATTTTCAACAATCATCCGATGCCATGGAAAGGAGTGTCTGCGTGCTTCTGGAAGTTGAAAACCTCGCCACCCATTTCGTTGGCACACATGGCCTGACACAGGCGGTTCGCGGCGTCAGCTTTACTCTTTCCGAAGGAGAAACGCTGGCCCTCGTGGGTGAATCGGGATGCGGCAAATCGGTCACCGCGCTTTCGCTGCTTCGCCTGGTGCCGCCGCCGGGAAAAATCGTGTCCGGCGTCATCCGCTTCGAGGGCACCGATTTGAGCAGGCTCTCCGAAAAGGAGATGCGCCAGGTACGCGGAAACCGGATCGCCATGATCTTTCAGGAGCCGACCACTTCTCTCAATCCGGTGCTGACCATAGGTGATCAGATAACCGAAGTTTTGAAGCTCCACCTCAAACGAAACGCAAAAGAAGCCCAGGATGAAGCCGAGGCTCTGCTGCATCAGGTGGGAGTTCCGGCAGCCTCCCGCCGGCTGCGCGACTATCCGCACCAGCTTTCCGGAGGCATGCGGCAACGGGTCATGATCGCCATGGCCCTGGCTTGCCGCCCCAAGCTGCTCATTGCCGACGAACCAACCACCGCGCTGGATGTGACCATACAGGCCCAGATTCTCGATCTGCTGAAACAGCTCAAAGAGCAACGCCGGATGGCCATCCTGCTGATCAGCCATGATCTGGGTGTTGTGGCCCAGTCGGCCGATCGGGTGGCGATCATGCGTGAGGGGATTATTGTGGAACAAGCGCCAGCAACGGAACTCTACCGGAATCCCCTGCATCCCTATACGCAAGGTCTCCTCAACTGCATACCCCAGCTGGGCGAACGCCACATTCCGCTGCGTCTCATGCCGGAAACGCCCCTGCCGGAAATATTCGGAGAACGCAACGGCACGGTACCTCCCCTGGTCAATACGGGCGAAAAGCACTGGGTCCGGCGCTGGGAGCAAACATCGCCTCCAGTGCCGGACTGATTGAGGACGGATTTACTGGCTATCGCCAAAAAAGATGAAACGGAAATTGTCGGCGGTAACGCGCTCGCCGCGCCGCGTACGCAGAATCTCCTCGTGAGCGGTAAACTGGGTGGCCACTTCCTGATGGATATCGGCCAGAGTAGTAACATCCCGTTTGCGCACTATCTCCTCCAAAAGCACATCCATCACCCGGTCCAGATAACTGTGTAAAGTTTCAACCAGCTTGTTTATGGAAAGCACTTCTTTTCCAGAATCACGCAAGGTGATCACGGCGCGCATGATGCGGCGCGCCTGCCAGGCCGTGGAAACAGCATAGGCGCGCAGGGTTTCCGCATAGGCTGCCGCCGAATGGAACTGCGCATGCAGATCGTCCAGCCGCCAGATCAGGAGCGCATGCTCACCCAGCGCCTTCCGCAAAGCCTCCCGCTGCCCGCTTCGGCTTTCGTCCGCGACCAGCAGAAGAATCTTTTCAATGATATTGTTCCCCGGCGTACTGGTCTCCACTATCTTCATGGCGTCCTGCGCCTCCGAATTGCGGATCGATTTGACCAGATCGGCGGCCACCTTGGCGGCATAGCCACGAGTCGCATAGTGCACCAGATTGCGTACGATCCGGGCACTGTCGTCGGTTTTGCGGCGTGGTGCCGGGAAAAGCGCCTCAATGCCGGACCACAGTTCCAAAAGCTGGCTTTCAACGGCGGTAGCGCTTAACGCGGTGTTGTGCCGCTGGAAGGAACGCAGCAGACGCTGGATGGAGTCGTCGTCCAACTTGTCGCTAAACACCGTGACGATGGTGTTGTTGAGCAGGCGGGACAACTGGCCGGCACTGTGATCCGGACGT
Source organism: bacterium (assembly GCA_024696325.1). Classification (GTDB taxonomy): domain Bacteria; phylum Desulfobacterota; class Desulfuromonadia; order Desulfuromonadales; family JAAYDE01; genus RGIG7977. Next base: position 18,311 of record JAILGY010000242.1, read on the forward strand.
TTCAGAATCGCCGCCACCGGCTTGCCGTAGATTCCTGAAGTCGACTTTTCCAGATCATACACCAGCGCCGCACGGCTCCATTCCAGTTCCGTGCGGTGCACATGAAACCGGGTAAATTTTTCCAGCGACAGCAGCTTTTGTTCGGCAATCTGCCGGGCGCTGAAACCGTCGAAGGCTTCAATATCCACAAAGGTAAGATAGCCGGAGAGCCGGAAATTCTTGTCGAGAAAGATGCTGATATTCTTGTCCTCCGCAAATGTTGCCGCATCCGGACAGCTGGTATCCGCCGAGATGTTCATATGGACCGGAAATTTGTTCAGATATTTGAAATCCTTCCCGGTACGGAACACCACCGACCAGAATTTGGGAATGGAGGAAAAACGGCGGAGAAACTCGTCCAGATCCGCATAACTGGTTATGGAACGTCCCTGGGGATCGAAGAAAAAGCTTTTGTTTTCAAAGAAGATATGCTCCGGCGAATAGCCAATATCTATCAGCTCCGTCAGAAAAACCTTGGTCAGCCTCACAATCGCCGGCCGGTCACCCTTCGTTATTTTTTCCCGCAAAAGATCACCAACCCGTTCTATGTAGTGCATCTCCAAAAAGTTCTGAAGCTGCTGCAGCAGCGGCGTCAGCGTGTTCCAGTCGGAAATGCCGGAGAGCCGCACCACCAGATCCTCCCGCAAAGCCGGCGCTACCTCCTCAACAATCGGATCCTTCTGAATCTCCTGAATCAGCTCCTCCAGCACCGGCCGGAAGTCCGTCTCGTCGAAACCGGAAACGTCCGCCTCTCCCAAAATCTGCAGCAGTTCACGGCAAAGAACCTTGGCATCGCAGACCGGCACCTTGTAGATGTCGATGGAATAGTTGAAAAGCAACTCCTCAATGAGCTGCGCAAAAAACAGAATATTGCGGGTTTCGTCGTTGAGAATCCAACGGGACAGATTGGGCGGCAGCATGAAAACTCCTTTGATTGACACAGAATAAAAAACGGCAGTCGAATACCTTCAGGTTTTGAATCTCTCTTTAAGCTTTTTGCCCGTCATGTTCCAGCCAGCTACGGATAGCGGCCTCCTGCTGCGGCCAGCCGGCAGCCAGGCGCTCGCGCAAAAAGCCGGCCAGCACACTGTCGAACATCTGAATGCCGGTTTCCAGAAGACTCATCCGTTCAAAGAAAACCGCCTCCCGTTCCATGGCAGCATCTACCAGATCGTCTTTTTCGATTTTCACCTTCGGAGTTCTGAAAGAGGCAAAATGGAACTCTTCCCCTTTCAGGTTCATTTTCCAAAGGTTTTCCTCCTGTTCCAGATAGAGCGTCGCATCCAGAATACTCTTGCCGCTCAGGAGCGCGGCGCGCACTTCCTGAAAATGATCCTGCGGGCCGCTGACGGCAACCTTCTGCACCCCTTCGGGATTGTCGCCGCCAGCCAATGTCAGATGTTCGTCAAGATAGGCAACGAAGCATTCCCCGTTGGCCAACGGGCCGGGCCGGCAGACCGCATACTCCGAAGTGTCGGTCATGGTATGATAGATCAGCCAAAGAAAGAAATCGCAGCCCAGCCAGCGGTTCGCCGCGCACAGCTCCTGCACATCGTCGCTTGTCGCCTGGTTGGCGGCGACAAGCGCCTCCTTCAGCTCATTGTCCACCACGCTCAGGGCGCGAGCATAGGGCGGCACCGGAACCAGCCGCAAGCCCTCGAAGGTTTTGTTGAACAGTTCCATCAGGATATCGATGATGGATGAACCGAGACCGGCAAAGCTTACCGTATCCTGTTCGGTATTCCAGACCAGATCGACCAGCAATGGCGAAGGCAGGGTGCGCTGCAGCAGATCGAGCCGAACACTTTCACGCATCTCCTCGCGCTGGCGGCGCGGCACCCGCCGGAACTGCGGATTGGCCGCCAGAAAATCGGCCTCGGCGCGCTGCTGATGCTGCCTGACCAGGGTCGCCGGCAGATGACGCGCATCACGGCGCAGGGTAAAGGCAAAGTAGTGCTCATGCTGGAAAACATGTGGCCCGGCAAAGCCGCTTTCGTCCGGATTGCCGAACTCCACCCATCCCACTGCCGATTCCTCGCGGCTCTCCTCAATGGAGCAAAATCCATGTTCCGCCAGCCGTTCGGCCACCCATGCGGCCAGATCGTCCGCAGGCCGCTCGCCTACCACATGAAACTGACAGATGCTGCACGTTGTGCTGAGTAAACCCATAAAACATCTCCCGCTGGTGCGGAAAAATGCCGGGAATGGCTTCTCTTCCGCCCATCATGAAAAATGGTCTAAGATTTTTTGTCGTGAAGATCTCCGTCCCCAGCCGCAGCGTGCGCCTGCTCCCTCCAGAGCCTGAAGGAGAGCAGGGCCACACCGATGCAGATGGCGGAATCGGCGATATTGAAGGCAGGCCAATGATGGCCTTTCCAGTAGACATCAATAAAGTCGATAACTTCTCCCAAACGGATCCGATCGATCAGGTTGCCGGCAGCCCCCCCTAAAATAAGCGCAAGGGGCAGACGCATTGAGGGACTGTCCGCGGAATGCCGCCTTAAATACCAGAGAATCACCAGGCAGGCCAGCGACGAAACAACGATGAAGAAGGGCTTGCGAATGGAGCTGTTGGCCAAAATGCTGAACGCGGCACCCTGGTTGCGTACCGAGACAATGGCCAGCAGATCAGGAATGACCGATACCGCCTCAAACAGTTCAAAGCGGGTTTCGATGTACCACTTGGTGATCTGATCGACCACGATGACCGGCAGCGTAAGCCCTAGCACCATTCGCCACATGACGTTCCCCAAAGCCCTTCTTCACAAAAAAGACGAATCCCCGCAAAGGCGCATGAAGCGCCCTTTGCTCCTCAAGGACGTATCCGTTTTCAAAGATCCTTCATATTCTCCAAAATGCCCGCGCAACGTTCGCAGACATCCGGATACCGCGTATTTTCTCCCACGGTCTCGGAGTAGTTCCAGCAGCGCTCACACTTGGCGCCCAGGGCCTTCGCCACCCGGATCTTCAGGCCCGGCACCGTCTCGGCGGCAAGCCCATCTTCCACAGACGGCACCAGCTCCACCTGCGAGACAATACACAGTGCCGGCAGTTCCGCCTTGTAGGCCAGGAGCAGTTCCCGCCACTCGCCCTCCGGGACCTCCAGCTCTACCCGGGCATCCAGCGAATGACCGATCAGTTTGGCGTTGCGGGCCTGTTCCAGTGCCTTGGCGATCTCCTCGCGCACCGCAAGCAGGCGCGCATAACGTGCTTCCAGTTCCTCATCGACACGTGCGGGATCCTCTTTGGGAAATTCGGCCAAATGAACGCTTTCCTCATGCCGTCCCGGCATGCACTGCCAGATCTCGTCGGCGGTAAAGCTCAAAACCGGCGCGATCAGACGCGTCAGCGCATTGAGGATCAGATACATCGCCGTCTGGCCGCTGCGCCGTTCGAAACTTTCGGGGCCGTAGATGTAGAGCCGGTCCTTCAATACATCGAGATAGAAGGCGCTCATGTCCACGATGCAGAAGTTGTGCACCGCATGATAGAGAAGATGGAATTCGTAATCGTCGTAGGCCTTGCGCAGACGAGCCGTCAGCTTTTCCAGCCGGGAAAGGGCCCAGCGGTCGATCTCCATGAGTTTTCCCAGCTCAATGCTGTCTCGCTCGGGATCAAAACCCGCAAGGTTGCCCAGCATGAAGCGGGCGGTGTTGCGGATGCGGCGATAGGCGTCGGAAAGGCGCTGGAGAATCTCCTGACTCAGACGGATATCGTCGCGGTAATCCTGGGCCGCCACCCAGAGGCGCAGAATCTCCGCGCCAAATTTCTTGATAATTTCATCGGGCTTGATGACGTTGCCCACCGACTTGGACATCTTGCGGCCAGCGCCATCCACCACGAAACCATGCGTCAGCACCGCATGGTAGGGCGGAATGCCGCGGGTGCCCATGCTGGCCAGCAGGCTGGAATGGAACCAGCCACGATGCTGATCGCTACCCTCCAGATAAAGATCTGCAGGCGCGTGCAGATAGTCGCGGTTTTCCAGCACCGCGGCCCAGGAAACGCCGGAATCGAACCACACGTCAAGAATGTCGTGCTCCCGGGTGAAGTGATCGTGTCCACAGGCGCGGCAGCGCGTTCCCTCGGGCAGGAAGAACGCAGCGTCATGCTCGAACCAGATATCGCTGCCCTGTTCTTCGAACATGTCGGCAATATGTTCCATGATCGCGCCGTCGGCCAGCGTCTCACCGCACTTTTCGCAGTAGAAGACGGTGATCGGCACACCCCACTTGCGCTGACGGCTGATGCACCAATCGGGACGGTTTTCGATCATGCCGTAGATGCGGTTGCGCCCCCAGGAAGGCGTCCAGACTACATGGTTGATGGCATCCAGCGACTTGGCGCGCAGGTCGCCTTCTTCCATGGAGATAAACCACTGCGCGGTGGCGCGGAAGATGACCGGCTTCTTGCAGCGCCAGCAGTGCGGGTAGCTGTGCGTGATTTTGGCCTCTTTCAACAGCGTGCCGAATTCCATCATCTTGTCGCAGACCGCGCGGTTGGCGGTGTGGATATCCATGCCCGGGAAGAATTCGACATCATCACGGTAGCGGCCATAGTCATCGACAGGATTATACACATCCAGCCCATAGCGCAGACCTACCTGATAGTCGTCCGCTCCGTGACCGGGAGCGGTATGAACGCAGCCGGTACCAGCATCTAGTGTAACATGCTGCCCCAGGATGATGAGAGAAGGCCGTTTGTACAGCGGATGCCGGCACTTTTTCCGCTCCAGCAGCCGGGAAGAAAAAACCTTCAGCACCTGCGGATCCTGCCAGTTCAGTTCACGGGCAACCGCGTCTTTCAGGCCCTCGGCGACGATGAACACCTCGTCTCCCACCTTGACCGCCACGTATGGCAAATCGGGATTGAGGCAAACCGCCAGATTGGCCGGAATGGTCCACGGGGTGGTCGTCCAGATGATGAGCGAAAGTTTTTCGCCCTTCAAAGCCTCAAGCTCGCCGGGAAGCTCATCATCGTAGGGGAACTTCACGAAGATGGAAGAGGACGTATGATCGGCATACTCCACTTCGGCTTCGGCCAGCGCGGTTACGCAGGAGCAGCACCAGTGCACCGGCTTTTTCCCCTTGTAGAGATTGCCGCGCGCGGCAAAGTGCGCCAGCTCGCGCGCAATGGTCGCCTCATAGTGGGGAGTCATGGTCAGATAGGGCTTGTCCCACTCGCCCAAAACGCCCAAACGTTCAAATTCGGCGCTCTGAATCTCCTGCCATTCCTTGGCGTAGGCGCGGCAGGCACGGCGGATATCAACGGTGGAGCAGTCCTTTTTCTTGGAACCCAGCTTCTTGTCCACCATCAGCTCAATGGGCAGGCCATGGCAGTCCCAGCCCGGGACATAGGGCGCGAAACAGCCTTCCATCCGTTTGCTTTTAATGATGATATCCTTCAGGATCTTGTTGAGGGCATGGCCGATGTGGGTGTTGCCATTGGCGTAGGGCGGGCCGTCGTGCAGCACAAAGGACGGCTGGCCAGGACGCGCGGTGGACATTTTCCGGTAAAGATCCATTTCCTGCCAGTGCTTGAGCATTTCCTGCTCCCGCTGCGGGAGATTGGCACGCATGGGAAAATCGGTGACGGGAAGATTCAAAGTATTTTTATAATCCATCGGGTTCTAGGCCTCCAGCCGCTCAAGGACGGCATGAACATCCGCCCTTTTCATTGATAAGATGTTGTTTTCATAAGAAAAAAGATTTTATAAGATGAACAGGATACCCAAAGCAAGCCAAAAGTTGCAACAAAAAGGACCGGCGTCTCGTCTTGACGGGCCATCCGCGGAAAAGCGGCCGCGTTTTTTCGGAAAGCCCGCCGGGATGGAACTTCCCGCGGAAAAAGCTTGAAAAGGATTTGAAAAGCGTAAAGAGAGCCGATATACCAACAACATCCAAAGGCCAGCAGGGCCTTATGCTCCGCAACGAAAAAGGACTTACGAAAGAAACATCCATGCTGCCCAAAGTCGATCTGCATACCCACACCATTGCCTCCGGCCACGCCTTCGGCACCGTGAACGAAAATGTCATGGAAGCGGCCGCCAAAGGCCTGGAAGTGATCGGCATAAGCGATCACGGCCCGGCGGTTCCCGGAGCGCCGAACATCGTCTACTTCAGATGTCTGGGCTTTCTCCCGCGCACCCTGCACGGTGTCACCGTGCTGCGCGGCGTCGAGGCCAACATCTTCCACGATGGTTCCATCGATCTGGATGAACGGCAGCTGGAACACCTCGATTATGTCATGGCGGGCCTGCACGGCGAGGCCGGCTACACCGGAGCGACGGCAGACGACCACACCAGGGCGATCATTGCGGCCATGAGCAATCCGCGCATCCGGATTATCACCCATCCCGGCAATCCCCGTTTTCCGGCCCATCTGGAAGAGCTGGCCCGTGCCGCGGCAGACACCGGCACCGCGCTGGAGCTCAACAACAGTTCGCTGACCTGCGCGCGGCCCGGAAGCAGCCCCCGCTGCCATGAACTGGCGCGGCTCTGTGCCCGTTTCGGCGCGCCGGTGGCCATCGGCAGCGACGCGCACATCCCGCAGGCGGTGGGCGTGCTGGATGCGGCGCTGGAAATGGCGCTGGAAGCGGGAATTTCCTGGGAACAAATCGTCACCCGGGACCGCGATGCCATTTTCGATTTCCTGAGGATCACGCCATAGGCAACGGTACGCCCACGGACATTTTCGATTCGGGAGTGAGAGAGTAACGATGAAGATAACAGAGGTCGTCAAAGACAAACGGATATTGCTCTGGGGCTACGGGCGCGAAGGCAAGGCAATGGAGCGCTTTCTGAAAAACAAGGCTTCGGTCAGGGGATGCACCGTTTATGAGGGCGGTCAGGACGGAATCGACACGGAAGCGTACGATTTCATCATCAAGAGTCCGGGGATCGTGGCCGATGCCCGCGGCAGTTCCTATACATCCATGACGGAGCTGTTCCTGGGAGAATTCGCAAAGCAGACGATCGGCGTCACGGGGACGAAAGGGAAAAGCACGGTAACGTCTCTGCTGTACGAGGTCCTCTTCCACGAGCTGAAGAGAAAGGTTCTTCTGGTTGGCAACATGGGCCTGCCATGCCTGAACTACTACGACGAGATAGACGAAGACACCGTAATCCTGTTCGAGATGTCGTGCCATCAGCTGCAGTACCTCACCTGTTCTCCGCACGTGGCCGTGTTTCTGAACCTGTTCCCGGAACACCTGGATCACTACGGGACGATGGAGAAATACACGGAAGCCAAGATGAACATCACGAAGTGGCAGGAGGAAGACGACTTTCTGTTCGTCGGCGAGCAGCTGCGCGGCGTGGAGAGCCGGGCAAAAAAAGTTGTGATCCCGCAGGAGGTGCCACGCAAATTCGAGCTGCGGCTCAAGGGGAAACATAACCAGTTTAATGCCCAGGTGGTCTACACGATCAGCACGGAGCTGTTCGGATGCGACGGGGAACGGGTCAGGAAGATCATGAGTGGTTTCTCCACCCTGCGGCACCGGCTGGAGTGCGTCGGCACATTCGACGGGATCGAATACTACGACGATTCCATTGCCACGATTCCGGAGGCGACGATTCAGGCGGCCGGCAGTGTCCCGAACGCGAAGACCCTGCTGATCGGCGGCATGGACCGGAACATCCCCTACGATGTGCTGGAGGAGTTCATCGGTGCACATCCGGGGTACAACTACATTCTGATGTACGCGTCCGGAAAACGGATCTACGGCGAGCTGGCGGACGTCTCGTCGTGTCACTACTGCGAGGATCTGAAGGAAGCGGTCGAACTGGCGAAGAAGATCACGAAAAGGGGAGAGGCCTGCATTCTGTCCCCCGCCGCCGCGTCCTACGGATACTTCGCGGATTTTCAGGAGCGAGGCGACGTGTTCCGGGAGCTTGTGAAATCCGAAAAGCGCTGAAGCGGCGCTTCAGCTCCCGGTTCAAAAGCATGGTGCAAGGAAAGATGTTGTTCGTATGAAGAATGAAACGAAGCTGGTTTTCACCGGCGATATCGGATTCGATCACTACATGCACAAAAAGTGGGAGGATCCGGAGCTGCTGTCCGCGGGGGTCGTCAATCTTTTTAAAGACGCGGATCATGTAATCGTCAATCTGGAAGGCGCGCTGGTAGGGCCCGACGCGGAGCGCGTGCAGAGCGCGGAGATGCGGCTGATGCACACCATCGATCCGGCGGCGGTGAGCGTCCTGCGCAAAATCGGTGCGCGCATCTGGAATCTGGCGAACAATCACATGATGGACGCGGGCGCCTACGGCCTGCAGAAAACGCTGGAGGAAGCCGGGCGCTTTGGCGCGCGCACGATCGGGGCGGGGATGAACCTCGACGAGGCCATGCGTCCCCTTTTCTTCGATGAGGCAGGAGGAATCGGGCTCTTTGCGGTCGGGTACCGGCGAGGCTGCAAGCCGGCCGACGTGGACAAGGCGGGCTGCTTTTTGTGGAATGAAATGGAAAAGATCCGGGAGACCGTCGCCGCAATCAAAAAAACGCGCAGGTGGTGCGTGTTGGTCGTTCACGGCGGAGAGGAGTTCACGGCGCTGCCGTCCCCGTATACGCGCGATCGGTATCTGCAGTATCTTGACATGGGCGTGGACGTGATCGTCGGGCACCATCCGCACGTGCCTATGAACTACGAGCGGATCGGGAACAAGGCGATCTTCTACTCGCTCGGCAATTTTATTTTCGACACGGATTACCAGAGGGCGCAGTTTCACACTGCGGAAGGCGTGATCCTGACGCTGTCTTTCACGGAAAACGGGTGGATATTCCGGGCGGACGGCATCGCGGTCGACCGGAGCTGCGAGCGGATCGTTCCGGCCGAGCTTCCGCGGATCTTTGTGGACATTCCGGAAAACGAATATGCGCTTCTTTCTCCGCTGGCCGTAAAGATGTTCATTGCAGCAACGAAGCGGCAGCAAATTTTCCTGTACCCGGAGAAATTCCGGAACGCCACGGAAGAGGAGTGGCTGGAGCATTTTCTGAATCCGAAGCGAAGCGGCCGCGTGATCGGAGAGGGCCTCGATTTTCACATCCTGCTGGAGGTGGCCAGGGAAGCGGAAAAAGGGGACTGGGAGAAAAGCTCGCTGACGGATATAAAGAACTATATCCTTGAACAAATGTGAAACGCAAATCGTGCCGTCTGTGGAAGAAAGGCAACGATCTCTCTGAAAAAAGGACTTTCCATGAAGCTTATCAAATGGATGATTCCGTTGGCCCTGCTCGTGCTGATTTTCTGCGTTGTGTCCATACTACGGGACAACAGGGCAGCACCGAAAAGCACTCCCGTCAAAATCGCCGTTCCCGCTTCACAGAAGGCGACATCGCAGGTGACGCTCTACTTCGGCTCGGAGGATGGCAGGTTTTTGATGCCCGAAACCCGGGAAATCACCGGCTGCGACGGCGACCAGGGCAACTGCGTGCGCTCCATTGTGCAGGAATTGGTCAAGGGTCCCGCCACAGCGGGGCTGGTGCGGCTCCTGCCGCAGGAGACGGAGCTTCAGGCCTTTATCGAACAGAACGGCATAGCTGTCCTGAGCTTCAATACGGAACTGTGTACCCGTCATTCGGGCGGCAGCATGCCGGAACTGCTCACGGTCTATTCGCTGGCCGATACCCTGGCGACCAACTTTTCGTACATGCGCCGCATCCGGATTCTGGTAGACGGCGGCGAGGTGGAAACCCTGAAAGGCCATGTGGATCTGCGGCATCCCATTGCGGCCAACTTCTCATGGGTGAAGCCGGAACATGGCGGGACGGCAACTCCCGGCGAAGAGATGCCGCCAACCTTCATTGACGAAGACGTGGAAAAGGAAAGTCCCGGCGACGACATGCAGCCGACCTTCATCGATGAAGACGTGGAAAAGAAAGCTCCCGACGACGCCATGATGCCAACCTTCATTGACGAAGACGTGGAAAAGAAAACTCCTGACGACGACATGCAGCCAACCTTCATTGACGAAGACGAGAAAAAGGAAACGCCATGAGCGACTTTCGCAGCGAACTGCGCCGCCGCATTTTGGTGCAGGACGGCGCCAAGGGAACGATGTTGCAGTCGCGGGGACTTGCGCCCGGCGCCTGCCCGGAGGAGATGAACATACGCCAGCCAGAGATTGTGACCGGCATTCACCGCGAATACGCGCTTGCCGGCGCCGACATTATCGTCACCAACACCTTTGGCGGCAACCGCGTCAAGCTGGCCAACTATCACCTGGAATCAAAACTGTACGATATCAACGCCTTTGGCGTTGATGCGGCGCGGCGGGCGGCCGGTCCGGAACGCTTCGTGGCCGGTTCGGTCGGCCCCACCGGACGCTTCATGGAACCGGAAGGCGACGCCGGCTTTGACGAAATGCTCGACATCTTCAGCGAGCAGCTTCGCGCACTGCACGCCGCCGGAGTCGATCTGGTGACCTTCGAAACCTTTCTGGACATCCGCGAACTGCGCGCCGCGGTGATCGCCTGGCACGATCTGTGTTCACTGCCCTGCATGGCGCTGATGACCTTCGATGCCAAGGGCCGCACCGTACTGGGCTCCACGCCACAGGCTGCGGCGGTCACGCTGGAGGGCCTGGAGGCGGATGTCGTGGGCGCCAACTGCGGTCTGGGCGTGGAAGGCATCCGCGAAATGCTCGGCAAAATGCGCGAGGTGAGCAGCCGGCCGCTGATCTCCCAGCCCAACGCCGGCCTGCCGCAGCTGCGCGACGGCAAAACCTTCTTCCCCGGGACCCCCCGGGAGATGATCGCCGCCCACGAGCAGCTTGCGGCCCTGGGCGTGCGGGTAATGGGCGGCTGCTGCGGCACCACGCCGGATTTCATCCGCGCCATCAGCGAAGACATCCCGCGCTGGAGCGCCCCCTGGGAGCCGCCGCAGCCCCGCACCCTGCTCTCCAGCCGCGAAAACGTGGTGGCCATCGGCCCGGACTGTCCCTGCGCCATCATTGGCGAACGCATCAACCCCACCGGACGCAAGCGCTACGCCCAGGAACTGCGCGAAGGCAAAACCGCCTATATCCGCACGGAAGCCGCCGCCCAGCAGGAGGCGGGCGCCGTACTGCTGGACATCAACTGCGGTACCCCCGGCGTGGACGAGGCGCTGGCGATGGAGCGGGCGGTCTATGCCGCAAGCGCCGTCGCCAACACGCCGCTGGTGCTTGACTCCTCCAGCCCGCAGGCGCTGGAACGCGGGCTCAAGGCGGTTGCCGGCCGGGCACTGATCAACTCGGTTTCCGGCGAGGAGAAGAGTCTTGAAGCCATTCTGCCGCTGGCCAAACGCTACGGCGCGGCGGTCATCGGCCTGTGCCTCGATTCAAAGGGCATTCCGCCCGAAGGGGCCGCGCGCGCGGAAATCGCCCATCGCATCGTTTCACGCGCCCGGGACTACGGCCTCGCCCCCCACAACCTGCTCATCGACTGTCTGACCATGGCGGTCGCAACCGGCGCGCGCAATGCCCTGCACACGCTGGAGGCACTGCGCCTGGTCAAAAATGATCTGGGCCTCAACACCGTGCTGGGCGTGAGTAACATCTCCTTTGGCCTTCCGGGACGTCCGATCATCTCGTCGGTCTTCCTCACCATGGCTCTGGAAGCAGGTCTTTCCGCCGCCATTATCAACCCGAAGGAGAGCCGCATGATGGAGGCCTTCCGGGCCTCGATGGCGCTTCTGGGCAAGGATCCGCAGGCGCAAAACTACGTGACGGCCTTTCAGGATATCCAAAGCCCCGCGGCAAATCCCGCGCCCGTGCCGAACGCGGAACCGCCTTCCATACGGGAACGACTGTCCCGCGCGGTCATTGATGGCGACAAGGACGGCGTGACCGCCCTGGTAGAAGAGGCGCTGAAGGAGGGCCTTGCGCCGCTTGCCATCGGCAACGAGGGGCTGCTGCCCGGACTTGAGGAGATCGGACGCCGCTTCGGCAAGGGCACCGCCTTTCTGCCGCAGATGATGCGCGCCGCCGAAACCATGCAGACCGCCTTCGCCCGCCTGCGCCAGGAGATGAAGGGAGTGCCCGCATCTTTCCGGGGCAAGGTGTTGATGGCCACGGTGGAGGGCGACATCCACGACATCGGCAAAAACATCGTCTGCGCGCTGCTGGAAAATCACGGTTTCGAGGTCATCGATCTGGGGAAAAACGTCCCGGCCTCCCGCATTCTGGAAACCGCGCTTGCCGAGAAAGTTGACGCGGTGGGGCTCTCGGCGCTGATGACCACCACGCTGGCCAAAATGAACGAAACCATCCGTCTTCTGCGGGAAAAGGGCGTGCCGGTGGTGGCGATGGTGGGCGGCGCCGTGGTCACCGAAGATTACGCCGAGCAAATCGGCGCCGACATCTACGGGGCCGACGCGGTGGAAACCGTGGAAAAGCTGAAACACATCATGGAAAGCCGGAAGGATAAACAAAACTGAAGGCCGGTTCCTCCTTGAAAATTCACAAACAAGGGGGGGCACTGTGGACAAGAGAAAATGAATCCTCTATAATCTCCTCCGCAGGGGGGATTTCGGTTTGTGATCCGTCTTTCTCCGGAAGTTTCGCTTTAATAGCTTCAAAAAAATACAAAAAGGAGGATCTCATGAAAACATTGTGGTTGACCCTTGCTGCACTTTTTTGCCTTGTAATTTCAAGCATGGCTGTAGCCGGTCCGTGCGACTATGCCTGGAGAGAGGGCGGTCGCCCGGCCTATGAACGCTGCATGGAACGGCACAGGCATCATGGCCCACCGCCCTCCCGTTATCACCGCGGGCCGGGTCCGGGCCGCGACTTTGTCGCCGATCGGTGTTTTGAGCGCTATGGCCGCTCTCCCCGCTTCCACGATTGCGTCCGCTACAACAGAAGTGTCGTCAACCGTTGCGAGTCTCGTTACGGCCGTTCTCCCGGCTTCCGTGACTGTGTCCATCGTCACAGCCGGTTCTAAAAA
>JAILGY010000005.1:0-5493 GCA_024696325.1 bacterium
CAGATCCCCACCAAAATAGTGGGAGCCAATACGTTCCCATACCAGAGCGCCTGAAGTCCCTTCGGCAAAACCTCCTGCCAGCGCCCACAGTCCTGCAAGCATCAGTCCCAAAAGCGGCAGCACGGCAAAGCCCAGCAAACATCGCCCCCAAACACGCCACTGGCGCGTGACAACAGCCAGCACCATCAGTTCAATGGCAAAAGCCAGCACCAGGACGATGCCCTCCAACCGGAACAACGAGGCAAACGCGGCGCTCAAAAAGGCCAGTAGAAACCAGATCCAGCGCTGTCTTATCACTCCGCGCACACCAAAAAACAGCGCGCTCACGATGAAAAACAGAAAAGCCCCATCCTTGTAGAGCGAAGTAGCCAAGGTGTTGAACAGCGGCATCGTCACAAACAGGCAGCAGCACCAAAAAGCCGCGGCACGCCCGGCCAAGTCTCTGGCCAGCAGATAGAGTGGAATGACGGTCAACGTAAGAAAAACGACGGACACCGCCTGCCCGGCTCGCAGCCAGTCGGGGATAACCTTTAAAACCGCGCTCAAAACCAGGGGATAGGTCAGCATCTTCTCATGGACAAAAGCCTGAGCCCAATTCCCGTCCAAAAGCTCCAGCGCCGCGTTGATGTAGCGCACACCATCGTTGTTGACCACACAAACATTCGCCGCAAGCACAAGGTGAACGACGAGAGCCGCAAGCAGCAGCAACCCCAGCTCACAGCTGGAAAATCCGCGGCGCAAAGCGGCCAAGACAGATCTCATGGCAACTCCCCACGCGCCTTGCGTGCCTTGTGGAGCTTGACGTCATGGCGGGCGATACGGGCGGTCTTGGCCACAATCCGCAGCAGCATCTGGCGCGCGCGCTGGTCAAGCCGCCCTATTCCCAGATAGGAAAGCAAAAAGCGCAAACGCCGCCCCGACGAGAGACGCCCGGTGGACTTTGCCGAGTAGTTGAGTTGCGCCAGATCCTTTATCACGCGGTAGTCGTGCAATGGGCTCTTCAGCTCCACCCGTTGCAGATCCAGCAGATAGAAACGCCGTTCACTGTCCATGAAGATGTGGTTCAGATAAAGATCCTGATGGTTGAATCCCTGATCGTGAAAGCGCCGAATCAGGGCCGCCAGCTTGTGGCTCAGGATGTTGCGTTCCCCGAACTCCATCCGGAAAAAGTCGTCCTGCAGGATCTCGTCCAGCGCGATAGCGCCATAGAGAGCTTCTGTCACCAAAAAGGAGGCAATCTCAATGTTTTTCCAGGTCTGCCCCCCCCGGGCCACCGGCGTTACCACCGGAATGCCCGACAGCCCCACCTGTTCGATCCGGCGCCACTCGTGCTCCGCCTCGCGCCGTAAAAACTGCAGACGCCACAATCCCTTGAGCAGCTCGGTGCAATTCAGAAAATTTCTCTTGAGATAGAACAGTCTCCCCCCTGCCCGGAAACGGCAGACCGAACGTCCCCGTTTGTGGCAGACCGGTTCGCCCTCCAGGGCCATAAAGGCATCAAACGAGTCCAGCCCCTGTTCGGCAAACAGTTCCCGCACATCCTCGTCGATCACCACTGTCGTTTGGGGCGCTTCCATCCTTTGCAAAATCCCCGCAAAAGAGTCCTGCCTGCGACGCCGTCGTTCCGCCGTCTCCTGAATCCAAAAAGCTTTCTGCGCGCTCAAACGTCTTTTGAACGCAAGCGGCAGCCATTTTTCCAGCAAGCCGGCGCGAAAAGCCGCCCATCTCACCCCGCAGCGTCCCAACATGGGCAAGAGAGACAATATTTTATGCTCCTCAAGCAGACGGCTCCGCACAAAGCGCCAGCCCTCCCCCTCGGCACGGCCAAAAGCCTCCCGAATCCACGGCTCCCGGGCATGAAACACGCCAATGTCGAAGAAACGCTGCCATTCCTGCACAAGGGTATATTCATGGGCGTGAAATACTTCGGCCCGCGCGCAGTAGACCACTTTCCAGCCAGCCAGAAGCATGCGGGCGGCTACCAGCATATCCTCGTTGACCAGAACACGCGGCGGAAAATTGCCCACAGCAAGCAGCGCCTCCCGCCGGTAAGCCGCAAAGACGTCGGAGGCAAAAGCCGTCCTCAGACCCAGCTCCTGGACATCAGCCGACGACTTGACCCGATCCTGGGGCGGATAGTTGAAATCCCTCAGACGGGCATCCAGCGTCTCGGAGGGAAAACGACGCAGCTGGCGGCCATAGGCAAGTCCGTATTTGGGAGAGGCCAGCAAAGCCTCCACCAGCAGCTCTATGCTGCGCTCATTCGCGGGCAGGGCATCCTGCGTCATGAACAGCAGCACATCGCAATCGGCCAGATGCTCCACCGCAACCCGCCGGACACCACCGTGATCGAAACGATCTCGCTCCACCGCCAGCACTTCGGCACCCTGTTCGAGAAAGGGAGCCACACTGCCGTCCGTGCAGCCGGAATCGATCACCAGCAGGCGATCGGGCATCCTCGTTTGCTGCCGCAATGCTTCTGCCAGCGCCTGCGCATTCGAACCGGCATTCAGCAGCGGCACACACAGTCCCAGTTTTATTGAAGAGGCTTGCATGGTTTCCATAGCTTTTCGTTCCTTCGACAAAACCTGAAAGGAATACAGATCCTTGGCCCCATTGCCCGCTCAGGAGTTTCGCAGCAGCATTTCAGCAATTTTGGGGTATACGAAAGGATGCAGGATGCGCCGGCACTCCCGGCCTGTCTACAACACCATCAGATGCTCGGGCGCCAGGGTCAGGGCCTGAGGGCCTTCTGCCGTCACCACAAAGGTATTTTCGATGCCGACCGCGCCGCGCCCGGGAAAAACCAGCTTCGGCTCGAAGGCAAAGGTCATGTTTCCCTCAAACACAAAATTCTCGAAACCGCCGGCGATAAACGGATATTCGTCGATTTCGAGGCCGATGCCGTGACCGATAAAGGGCACCTGCGCACCCGGCGCGCCCATGAAACGCTCCGCGTTCCCCTGACGACGCACCAGATCGAGGCAGGCGGCATAAACCGCGCTCCAGCTTTCACCGGGACGCACCAGCGTTTTCATCAGCTCCTGGACCTCGACCATCTCATCATAACCGCGCCGCAGATCATCATCCAGGGAACCAATGACAAAGATTCGCGTCATATCGGAAAGATAGCCGCCGATAGCCCCCGTGTAATCAAACAGCACCGGCTCGTTGCGTACTATCCGTTTCCAGCCGCAGCCGCGCCCGACGCAGGGATTGGGACCGGGACCACCCAGCGGCGCGTTGAGATAGGCCGGAACCGCCGCGTTCGCCCCCGACATGAACTGCCCCATGAATATCTCGCAATTGAAGCCACGCATCCGCAGCAGCCCCTGATGTCCCATCATTCGCAATGCATGCTCCAGATCCGCAGCCACTTCCTGTTCCAGGCGTCCTTCGCGAATGAAGCCGCCCGCCTTGCCGCAGAGCGCCGTCACCATCTCCGCCGCGGCCCGCATCCACTCCAGCTCGTAGGACGACTTTATCGATCGAACCCGCCGGATGAGCGGCGTCACATCACGTATTGCGCTTTCCGGGAACAATTCGGCGATGCGGCGAAACACGGCAACCGGCACCACATCCAGTTCCATCCCCAATGTGCGCGGAACGGGCAGGCCATACTCCGCAAGCCGGGCCGGCGCCTCGCGAAATCCACGCACCGGTACGATATGCTCCAGCGCCGATTCCGCACGCGCCCGCCCCAGTTCCTTGCGCACCATGTAAAGCGGCACGCCTTCGGCCGGAATGTAGAGCAGGCCCTGCTGGATGGTACCGGTGAAGTAAAACAGATCGGTATTTTGCAGTACCAGAGCACCTTCCAGCCCCTGCTGAACCAGAAGCTCCTGAAGCGCGGCGGTCCGCCTTTTCAATTCGGATATGGGTGTTGTGTCATTTTTCATGATTTGAACGGATCGATATCTTCCAAATGCATTTCGTGAATCGCCATCTCGCGCAGCTTGAACTTCTGGATCTTGCCGCTGGCAGTCATGGGAAAATTCTCCACGAACTTGACATAGTACGGCACCTTGTAGTTGGCAATACGTCCCCGGCAGAAGGCCTTGATTTCCTGCTCGGTGCAGTTCATCCCCTCCTTGAGCCGGATGGCAGCCATAACCTGTTCACCGTACTTGCGATCGGGCACACCAAAAACCTGCACGTCGGCAATTTTGGGATGTGTATACAGATAGTTCTCTATTTCCAGCGGATAGACGTTCTCGCCGCCGCGGATAATCATCTGCTTGACCCGGCCCGTAATCCGGAAATAGCCGTTTTCATCCACTTCTCCCAGATCGCCGGTATGCAGCCAACCATCCGGTTCAATAACCTTGGCGGTTTCTTCCGGCTGCTTGTAGTAGCCCTTCATGACCATGTAACCACGCGCGACAATCTCTCCCTGCTGTCCCGGCGGCAGGGTCTGGCCGGTCTTCACGTCAATCACCTTGGCCTCGGCGCCGGGAAGCACCCGGCCCACGGTCGAGACGCGCAGCTCGATGGAGTCTGAAACACGGGTCTGCGTGATGCCGGGGGAAGCTTCGGTCAAGCCATAGACGCTGGTGATTTCCCGCAGGTTCATCAAATTGACCGCCCGGCGCATGACATCTATCGGGCAAACCGTACCGGCCATGATGCCGGTACGCAGCGAGGAGACATCATAACGGCTGAAACGGGGATGCTCCATTTCGGCGATAAACATGGTCGGCACACCGTGCACCGCGGTGCATTTTTCCCGCTCAATCGCCTGAAGAACCGGCTCCGGCCGGAAATATTCCCAGGGGATCACCAACGCCGCGCCGTGGGTCACCGCAGCCAGAATCGCCAGCACACTGCCGAAACAATGGAAAAAGGGCACTGGCACACAGAGCCGGTCTTTCTCGGTAAAGTTCATGCATTCGCCGATGAAGTACCCGTTGTTGATGATGTTGTGATGCGTCAGCATCACTCCTTTCGGCAAGCCGGTGGTGCCGGATGTGTACTGAAGCGTAATGACGTCGTGCTGATCCAGCGAAGCTGTACGGGCGCGATATTCGGCGTCCGGCACACTTTCGCCCAGTTTTTCCAGCTCACCGAAATTCATCATGCCCTCCGGTGCCCCCTCGCCGATGAACAGCACCCGCCGCAAAAAAGGCAGTACGGCGCTGCGGGTTTCTCCAAAGGGGTATTTTCTGATCTCGGGAGCTATCTGGCAAAGGGTCTCTACGTAGTCGATGTCGCTGAAACCCTTGATCAGGCACAGCGTGGAAGTATCCGACTGTTTGAGGATGCTTTCCAGTTCCACGCTCTTGTAGAGAGTATTGATGGTAACCAGGGCAGCGCCGATTTTACTGGAGGCGAAATCGAGGATAACCCATTCCGGCACGTTGGTCGCCCAAATGGCAACCTTGTCGTCGCGCTGCACGCCAATGGCCATCAGTCCCTTGGCCACCCGATCGCAGAGCGCGTTAAATTCCTGATAGGTGTAGCGCAGATTGCGTGCCGGATACACCAGCGCGTCAT
>JAILGY010000012.1:0-3820 GCA_024696325.1 bacterium
AGGTGGGCGATCAGCCGTTCTTCCAGATTCTCCTGATATATTTGTTCCAGAATTTGCTCGTCCATTGCTCATACCTCCCAATGGCTGTCATATTTCAGCAATTGGTCAATGGCGGTCTGCGTAATAAAAGCAATCTGATCATAGTTCGGATAAGCACGAATTTCACGCAGGGCTCTTTCCTTGTCCCAGATGCCGGAATGGTACATGTCCACCACCCGGAACACTTTGTCATTGGCGACTTTTCCCATGACAAGATCGTATTGCTGGTAAACGGGTTTTCCATCACGGCAATCGCATACAAATTCTATCCATTCCATCAGATCGTCCGGAAAGGTCTTGACGCGGAGGCCAGACATTTCCTCGTTCATCCGATACTGGTTGATAAGAGCTTTTCCGCCAAACAAGTCCGCTTTTCGCTGTGCCCAACGCTCCGCCTGCTCTTTAACAGACGTCACATAAAAACCTTTGCCAAAATCAAGTGGCCGATATGAATGCAGGATATCTGGCTGGCGAACAATATCGGAAGAGCCATGATACACAATCATATGGAGAACCCTCTTTTTTGCAGATACAGCTCAATATCATTCAAAACATATCCGCTTGACTGCGTATGAAGCACATCGTAGTGCGGCACAAGATAGGAACGGATGCAGCCGGATTCCTCCAGTTTTTGATAGACCTTAGACGGAGACAAATTCCACTGGTTCGCGCACCGGTGGATCATATAAACGACAAAAGCCATTGAATCTTTGTCCATATCAGTCTCCTGAAGCGCACCGCCGTTTTACAGTCTTGAACAAAATTTCTCATTTTTTTCGTTACATTCATTCTGAGGAACTCCCCCACCCGGCTTTCGCCGGGAGCCCCCTCTGAGAGGGGGCCGAATCAAGGACTTTATTTTTTAGCTTCCCTCTCAGGCTTTTCCAAGGGCATGAGGCGAAGACTGATGCCCGCAGGAAAATGCAGAGGTGGCAGCGCGAAGCGCTGACAGAAGGAGTCGGAGTCATTCTTCCTCCGTGGTTCCTAAAGAATAGCTGTTGCGTTGCTGGACGTGTTTCACAGTTTCGTCAATAACACGGCATACGCTTTCAAAGTGCTGATCAACTTCGTCATTGGGAAAACGCAACACTTGCAATCCATTCGTTTCAAGAAATTTTGTGCGGTCCTCATCGTAGCATTTTGCTGTTTCTTCGTAATGCTGGGAACCGTCAAGTTCAATGACCAATCTTGCGGCGTGGCAATAAAAATCGACAATAACCCCACCGATCACCTTTTGCCGCTGGAAACGTAGTCTGTGATTGCGCAAAAAATCATACCAGAGGTGTTGTTCCTGTCTGGTAGCGTTTTTCCGTAATTCTTTTGCGGGTGCTATGAGTTTTCCCAGATATGGCAAGGACATATTTTTATCCATCCCTCCCAGTGCCCCCCTCTCAGGAGGGGCGCAAAGCGCCGGGGGAGTTGAAATGGGGCATTGCAACTTCCTCACCCGCTCCGCGGGAGCCCCTTTGAAAAATTGTCATGCTGAGCGGAGCGAAGCATTTCCTACCAATAACTGGAGATTTGCTTTTGCCGCTTCGCTGAAAAACCGCGCTGCCGTGCTCAGAATGACGACTTTGGCATCTGTCTCGTCAACATATAACTCGTTTCTGGCCCCCTCTCTGAGGGGGCTCCCGGCGAAGCCGGGTGGGGGAGTTAGAGACAGCAGACTGTCGCGAAGCAGTGAAAGTAGAAGAGGTAAAAAACAACGTTCTGACCTCTCCCGTCCCTACGGGACACCCTCCCCAAAGGGGAGGGCAACTTCCTTACCCGAGCTATCACTCAGAGCCCCATCTCCTTCATATTCCGCGAGATGGTCTCCATCAGGGCGTTGGATTCCGCCTGAAGGGACAGCAGTTCCCGGTGGATTTCCGCCATGCGTTCGGCAAAGTCCACGCCGTCATCCTCGACTGGCGCCACGCCCACATAGGCACCGGGCGTAAGCGACCAGCCCTTGTCCTCAATATCGGTAATTGTAGCTGCCCTGCACAGACCAGGGACATCCGTATAGACACCGTCGCCGAATTTTTCGTGGAGCCAGTGGGCTTCCCGGGCCGTGGTCAGCATCTCCTCAACCTGGCCGATGAGGTAATCGTACTTTATCTGGACGGTCTTTTTTTCGCGTTTGCCGGCGCTTTCCACCTCGTTTTTGGCACTTTGGCGCAGGGTGGAAAGCGTTTCCCTCAGCGCGGCGGCGATATCCGCAAAGGATTTCTTCGAGACGGCCTCTTCAATCTCCGCCAGATTGTCGCGCAGGAGCTCCGCCTCCCGGCGCAGATGCCCGCGGTATTCATCCAGCAGCGCGGTGTATTTTTCCTTTTCTCCCCGGTGCAGCCACACGATGGCGCTCAGGTTTTTGAGCTGCCATTCGCTCCACTCGTTCAGGGTGCGGTCCACCACGGTATAGTAGTTCCGGGCGTCGATGAACAGCACCTTGTCACGGATGCCTTCCGCCTTGTCCTTGTCGAAGAACCACAGGGAGCAGGGGAGGGACTTGGTGTAGAAGAAGTTGTTGCCGACAGAGATCATCACGTCCACATGGCCGGTTTCGATGAGCTGCCTGCGGATATCCCGGTCCTTGCCCTGGCTGTCGGTGGCGGAGGAGGCCATGACAAAACCCGCCCGGCCGTGCTCGTTCAGGTAGGCGTAGAAGTAGGAGATCCAGAGGTAGTTGGCGTTGCCGACCTCCTTGTTCTTGTTGACGGAGGGCAGGCCGAAGGGAAGCCTCCCGGCGCTCTCGCAGGATTCGGCCTTGACCTTGTCCACGTTAAAGGGCGGATTTGCCATGACATAGTTGCAGCGGCCTTCCAGATTGTGGGCGTCGTGGTAGAAGGTGTTGGCCTCGTCGCCGGACTTGATGATGCCGGTCAGGCCATGCACCGCCATGTTCATCAGGCAGAGCTGGGCGTTGTATTCGACCTTTTCCTGTCCGTAAAAAGTCATGACACTGCCCGCATGTTTGCCTGAGGCATTCACGAAGTCGCCGCTCTGGATGAACATGCCGCCGGAACCGCAGGCGGGATCGAGCAGTTCGCCGTTTTGGGGCTCAATGACGTTGACAATCATCCTGACCAGCGATTTGGGCGTGAAGAACACGCCGTCGTCGGAGGCGATGTTCTTGGCGAACTTGTTGAGGAAGTACTCGTAGATGCGGCCGATGATGTCGTCGCCCACAGTGTCAAGGGCGCTGTTGTTGAAGATGCGGAGCAGCTCCGCCAGAAGCCCGTCGGAAAAGTCGGTGTAGCTTTTGGGGAGAACGCCGGCGAGCTGCTGGCTCTGATCTTCCACGAGCCGCATGGCGTTGTTGACCACTTCGCCCAGGCTGTTCATGGGATGGCCGTCCCGGTTGCGCAGCCCGGCGGCCGCGATATTCTCCGGCAGTTCGACCAGGTAGGAGTACTGCGCCTCCTTTGGCAGGAACAGGGCATTTTTTTCGGAAAAGTCGCTGGCTTCCACCGGAAGCGTCTTGCCGCCTCGGGAGGGGCGGTTCCGGAGAATCTCCGCTTCAACCTTCTTGAAACGGCTGTAGGCGTAGCGGAGAAAGATCAACCCCAGCACCGGCATGCAGTACTGGTTCGAGGTCAGTTTCGATCCGGACCGGAGGAGATCGGCGGACTCCCACAGTTCGGATTCCAGGTTGCGCATGTTGGCCATGTCTCGTGTTCTTCCCATTCGGAATCTCTTTCGCTATACGCGCAGGTTTGCCCGGTTCCATCCAGGCTGGTTTCATCTGAGTAGAGTGATTTTGTATGACACCCATCCAATCGCAGGCAATGCGGGATCA
>JAILGY010000030.1:0-9463 GCA_024696325.1 bacterium
AACCGCCTCCGTCGGGCGTCCCGCCGCGGCTCCCACAGCCAGAAGCAGGGCCCGCCGTTCGCTGGAAAGCTCCGGGGCCGCGGCAATCAATGCCTTTAGCCGTTCTTCGCCAAACCGCCATGCCAGCAACGAGGCCCCCGCCGTATCAAGCGCACCCAGCCCGCTAAAATCAATACGCGTGAAATTTGCCGGGATTTTTTTCAGTTTGCCTTCCAGCAGCCGGTAATGCGGCAAGGTCCAGTCCCCTACCAGCTGCAAGGCATCCCGTTCCCGGCGAACATCGCCTGCTACCTTTTCCGTTTTTTGCATCATGAAATTTCACCTGCAATCTAAAATGCCGTTTTCTCCCCCCCGGACACATCAAACACCACAGCTGTTTACGGAATTCGTGTCCAGAGATGCTCAAATACCGGCATGGGCACCCATTTTTCATCCCTTTCCAAGGGCTGGGCTGATTGTATAGCGGAGCACAGAGGAAAAGGCACGGGAAAATTGATACAAGCGAAAAAAGTAAGGCCTCACAAGGGGTTAAAATCCTGTGAGGCCTTTTAAAATTGGGATGGTGCCGAAGACCGGAGTCGAACCGGTACGCCCGGAAAGGCATCGGTTTTTGAGACCGACATGTCTACCTATTCCATCACTTCGGCACAAAACGGAAAATACTATACAGATCTATACGACGTTGGTCAATGAGTATCTCATAGATTTTACGCAACGGAAAGCCGCGCCAAAGCCACTTTTCATTTTTGCGCCGCTTCGTTATCCGGGAGAGCCGCACGGCGTTCCGACTGATGCTTGCGATAGCGCTGCACCGCCTCATTATGCTCGGCAAGCGTATTGGAAAAGCTATGGTACCCGTCTCCCCGGGCAACAAAGTAGAGGTGCTCCACCGGCGCCGGATAGACCGCAGCGGAGAGTGCAGCAAGACCAGGATTGGCGATGGGCCCGGGGGGGAGCCCGGCAATTTGGTAGGTATTGTACGGTGAATCCGCTGCCAAATCCCTTTTGGTCAATTTGCCCTCAAACTTCTTCAGGCCGTAAATGACTGTGGGATCGGCCTGCAGAGGCATTCCCAGCTTCAGACGGTTGTGGAAAACCGCCGAAATCAGCGGCATCTCTTCCTGCTTGCCGCTTTCTTTCTGGATAATCGAGGCCAGCGTTACCCATTGATGCAGTGTCAGGCCCCGCTCCTGCGCCGCCTGTCTCAAGGTAGGATTCAAGCGGCTGTGGAACTCCCGCACCATGTTTTTCAGCAGATCCCTCGTCGAGAGTCCGTCCGGCAGATCATAGGTAGCCGGAAACAGATAGCCTTCCAACGAAGTTTCTCCGGCAAGCCCCAGGGTCCGGACAAATTCGGGATCTTCCATAATTTTCAGGATGTCATCCGGCGTGCCCCGCCCCTTCTCGCCGAGACGTTTGGCAATGTCGTACGAGCTATAACCTTCCGGAATCGTAATTCTTTCTATAAAAACATCGCCGCTGGTCAACCGCGCCAGAATCACGTCCGGCGTTGCCTCTTTGGCAAACAGATAGCGCCCCGCCTTGATACGTTTTTCCGCGCCGCGAAACCAGGCCAACAGTCTGAAGTACAGCGAGTTGTCCACCACATGCTGCCGGGCAAGCTCCTTTGCCGTCCACCGAAAGGAAGCGCCGGCGGGAATGGAGATCTCTACCGGCTCGGCAGGCGCCACCGGGGTGGTCACAAAACGATGTGCGCAGACCAGCAGCGGCATTGTCACCGCGCAAAGCAGAAGCAGAGCGGCCAAGCCTCCGGCAGCTTTAGTGCCATTCGAGTTTGGATTCGGTTCCATTTAAAACACGCTCAATATTGGCACGATGACGAACAATGACGATGCCGCCCATAACCAGCGCGGCCGCCAAAAACGGCCACGGCGCACCATGATGGTAGAGCAGAACCGGCATGATACAGGCAGCGGAAACCGATCCCATGGAAACATACCGGGATTTCCAAACAATGAAGAGAAAGAGCAGCAGAGCCTCCACGACCGCCAGGGGATGAATCACTGCAAATATCCCCAGCGCGGTCGCCACTCCCTTGCCGCCTTTAAAACGCAGATAAACTGGAAAACAGTGCCCCACCAAAAGCACGACCGCGATAACCGCCAGCTGCATGTCGGAAAAAGGACCGCTCTGCTGGCAAAGCCACAGGGGCAACGCTCCTTTCAACATGTCCAGAAGCAGCGTCAGCACTCCCAATTTGCGTCCGGCCACGCGATAAACATTGGTGGCACCAATATTGCCGCTTCCCTCCGTACGGATATCTCCTCTCCCCGCGAAACGGGTCACAAGCAGACCGAAAGGGATGGCTGCAAGCAGATAACAGGCCACAAGCACCAGAACAAACAAAGCTGTTGAATTCATATGAACATTCCCGCCACTTTTTCTCTCTTAATTTTTATCTCCAGTTCACCAAGGCTGTCGCCGAAAGCCGCAGAACAAAAAAATTACCGCCGCGCTCATTGAAATCTGCCCCGACAAAGACCATTGTATTGTCATGAAGCGGCTTTCGCGTTACACTTGTCCCCGCTTTTTTGGCAAACGGATGAAAAAGTTATTACATAGACCGCGCGGAAAGACAACCGGGCAGTCCCTTCTGCCCCTTTGGATCGTTTTTTTGCCAATGTCAATAATTTTTTCCCCGCAAACAACTCCAACATATTGAAAGGAAATGAGAAATGGCTGAAGAAGAGAGATTCCTCCGCAGAAAATGCAACGCTTGCGGCTATTACTGCGTTTTCGAGATCGTCGAGCGTGAAAAGGGCCACTTCGTCGAAGTGTGCACCCACTGCCAGGATTCCGAACCGATCTCCGAAGAGATGATCGACTGCCATATCCAGCAGTGCGAAAACTGGATGGAAAATCAGGGCCGGATGTGGCCGTCCCTGCGTCCCAAACTGGAAAAGCTCGAGCATCCGGGCGATTTCGTCGATCTGTTCGGTTCGGTAGCCAAGGCGCAGAAAGCCAAAGAAGAAGAAGCCAAAAAACAGGGTAACTGATTTGAAGAGGAGAAGGCCTGTCACATTGAGGCCTTCTCCTTTTTTGGAGAAAATGCATGGGAAAATGGGTCGTATCCGTTCTGGGTGGCGATCGGCCGGGCATCGTAGCTCAAGTGGCTTCCTGCCTCGCCGAATTCGGATGCAACATTGAAGACTGCAACCAGACCATTCTGCAAACCGAATTCGCCGCCATTTTCATTGTCACCGCTCCGGAACGTCACACGCTGGCCGCACTGGATGCCCATCTGCAACAACGCCTGCAGGCGGAAGGCCTGACCGTGCGGACCAAATCTCTCGCCCGTCAGGAAAACGCTTCTTCCGGGGGCGGCATGCCCTTTGTGGTCGCGACCAAAGGCCCGGATCGGGTGGGCATGATCGCCGCCCTGGCAAACGCCATGGCAACCTTAGGGGGCAATATCAACAATTTCCGGGCGATTGCGCGTTCCGGCAACGGAAAGGGCGATCAGATGACCACCATCTTCGAGATCACCTTGCCGGCTCAAGTCGAGCTTTCAAGGTTAAAAGCATCTCTCGGAGCGGTGGCGCAACGTTTTGAACTGGAAATTTCCGTTCAGCACAGCGCCATTTTCGCGGCAACCAACCAGATAACGCCGGATATTCCCCGTGAAACCTGAAAAAACAAGGCGTGGCCTTTGTCTCTTCGAAGATTTTTCTGCGGCGGATTCCGCTCCCGCAATCCGTAAATCCCGAAAAATTCAAAAATAAACAATCTTTTGCCGAAAAGGATGGGCATGTTTAGCGATCGTGAAGTTCTTTCCACTCTGGCGATGGTTCGAGGCGAAAACCTGGATCTGCGAACGGTGACTCTGGGCGTCAGCCTGTTCGACTGCTGTGACAGTGATCCGGAACGCTTTCAGGAAAACATCTTCCGCAAGATCACCCGCCTTGCGGCCCAGCTGGTGCCGGTGTGCAACGAGGCGGAAGAAAAATACGGCGTCCCGATTGTCAACAAGCGGCTTTCGGTGAGTCCCATCGCCGCAGTGGGCGCGGCCTTTGACCCCGCGCAAATGGTCAGGATAGCGCAAACTCTGGACGCGGCCGCGAAGGAAGTGGGCGTAGATTTTGTCGGCGGGTTCGGCGCACTGGTGGAAAAGGGTTGCACACCCGGTGACCGCCATCTGATCGAAGCCCTGCCGGAAGCGCTGGCGACGACAGAGCGGCTCTGCGCTTCGATCAACATCGCCACGACACGCGCCGGCATCAACATGGACGCGGTCGCCCTGATGGGCGAAACCATCAAGGCCACCGCCAGACGTACCGCCGACCGGGATGGCCTGGGCTGCGCCAAGCTGGTGGTTTTTGCCAACATTCCCCAGGATGTCCCCTTCATGGCCGGCGCCTATCTCGGCATCGGTGAACCGGATGCGGTTATCAATGTCGGCGTCAGCGGACCGGGCGTGGTCAACGAAGCGATCCGGCGCGCCCGCAGCGCCAACAGCGCCATCCGGTTGGACGAACTGGCGGAACTGGTCAAGCGCACCGCCTGCCGGGTTACCCGGGTGGGCGAATTGATCGGACGTGAGGTGGCTGCGCGCATGAACATACGCTTTGGCATTGTCGATCTGTCGCTGGCGCCAACGCCACGGGTGGGCGACAGTGTTGGCGAAATCTTCAGAAGCCTGGGGCTTTCCCGCATTGGCGCCCCCGGATCCACTGCGGCGCTGGCCATGCTCAACGATGCGGTCAAACGGGGCGGAGCTTTTGCCAGCTGTAACGTCGGCGGTCTTAGCGGAGCCTTCATCCCGGTAAGCGAAGATCTGGAGATCTCCGCCGCTGCGGAAGACGGCACACTGTCTCTGGAAAAACTGGAGGCCATGACTTCGGTCTGCTCGGTCGGACTGGACATGATAGCGCTGCCGGGTGATACCGACGCCGCTACCATCTCCGGCATCATTGCAGATGAAATGGCCATCGGCGTGATCAACAAGAAATCGACCGCTGCCCGGCTGATTCCGGTACCGGGCAAAAAAGCGGGCGATCGGGCTTCTTTTGGCGGCCTTTTGGGCAGTGCGATCATCATGCCGGTAAAAAGCGGCTCCTGCACCGATTTTATCCGGCAGGGCGGTCTCATTCCGGCACCCTTGCAAAGCCTGATCAACTAGAGGATGGAGCCATTCCCCGAAAATTCGGCAAAGGAAAACATGCCCAAAATGTCAAACCTGCGGCAATCAGTATACGAAGCGCTGCTTATCAGCGCTTTGGGCATCGCGCTGGGGCTTCTGCTCAACCGTCAGCTTCTGTGGAATGTCCTGGCAGATCAAAATGCCGTCATACCGCTTCAGGCCGAAACCGACAAGCGACTGGTGCCGGTGGCGCTGGATGAAACCCGTGAACTCGTTGAAAAGGGCGCTTTTTTGATTGATGCCCGTCCCATCGAGTTCTACCGGGAAGGACATATCGCCGGAGCGCTACCGCTCCCGCTATCCACACCGGATGGTGACATCAAAGGCTTCCGCAGCCGTGTTCCGGCAAACGCCACAGTGATAGTGTACTGCGATGGCTACGATTGCAACGACTCCAATCTGTTGGGATTGAGACTGCTCACCGCAGGCTACCGGGAAGTCCTGATCTACGAAGGCGGGTTTTCCGAATGGGAAGAAGAAAATCTGCCGGTTCGCAAAGGAGATATGCCATGACTATCGGTGGATGGCACAGGTTTGCCGGCTGGTTCTGCCGATGTCTGGTAGGAGGGATCTTCTTCTATGCCGGCGCCTTGAAAATGGCCGACGTCATCGTGTTTGCCGGAGAGGTGGCGGCCTATCACCTGATTCCCCACAACTTCACCTATCTGGTGGCAGCGATACTTCCCAGTATTGAAGTTTTAATTGGCGCCCTGTTGCTGCTTGATTGCCGCGTTCGCGGCGCGGCATTCCTTGCGGGAGTTCTCAATTTGATTTTCATCTTCGCGCTCGTTTCCGCGCTGGCCCGGGGACTGAATATCAGTTGCGGGTGCTTTGGCCTGGGGCACGACTCCACCGTTCTCAAAGCCCTGAGCCGTGATTTGGCTTTGATGGTGGCAATCGTGGTGACTTTCCTGAGCGCCTGCATTCCCGAGGCTTCCGTCGAAACAGCCTCCACCGAGGCAGCCCTTGCTGAAGCGGAAATCTCTCCCCCCGAGGAACACAGCGAAACAACCTGAGAAACATCATGGAAGACTGGCAACGGCAACTGCACAATTCAATTACAGATCTGCAGGCGCTTCAACGGCGTTTCGGCATCGATATCGCGCCACTGGAGGAGGTGGCGCGCCGTTTTCCTTTCCAGATAACACCGCATTTCTGGAAACTGCTTGAAGAACCGGACGATCCGCTTTGGCGGCAATTCATACCGCACCCGGCGGAACTTGCTCCGGACACCTTGCCCGAAGATCCTCTGAACGAGGAGGCTCTTTCGCCAGTCTCTTGCGTGGTGCATCGCTATCCCGACCGTGCATTGCTGCTGGCAACCGGCCGCTGCGCCAGCTACTGCCGGTTCTGCACCCGCAAGCGCCGTACCGGTCACAGGGCGGCAAGCGAGGAGGAACTGGCAGCGGGCATCGCCTACATAGCCTCCAAACCCGCCATTCGGGATGTGATACTCTCGGGAGGAGATCCCCTGACCCTGACGGATGAGGCACTCTGCGAGCTGCTTTCCCGATTGCGTCATATCCGCCATGTGGAAATCATACGCATTGGCAGCCGAATGCCCGCCACCCTGCCGGAGCGCATCACCGAACGCCTGTGCCGGATGCTTTCCCGCTTTCATCCGCTCTTCTTCTGCACGCATTTCAATCATCCCCGCGAACTCACGGAAGAGAGCAAAGAAGCCTGCCGCCGCCTCTGCGAGGCCGGTATTCCCCTGCACAATCAAAGTGTCCTTTTGCGCCACATCAACGATACGCCGGAAATTATCGCCGAACTGTGCCGCAAACTGCTCACCTTCCGGGTACGGCCCTACTACCTGCATCAAATGGATCTGACCCGCGGCACCGGCCACTTCCGGACAAAACTCGACTGCGGCTTGCATATCATGGCCTCACTGCGCGGACGGGTTTCGGGGCTGGCCATTCCCTGCTACGTGGTGGATCTGCCCGGCGGCCTGGGCAAGGTGCCGCTCACACCTCCCCATCTGCTGCGCAAAGATGGTCAAACCCTGCTCTACAGCCCCGATGGCAAGGCTGTGCTATACAAGGAAGAGGATATCGGTTAGAATTTTTCTTTTTTGTACGCCATGCCCAAAATGCACAAGTCCAAAACAGGAACCGGACCGCCATGCTTGCCTATTTGCTGAAACGACTGCTCATGATGTTCCCGCTGCTCCTGGGCATCACCCTAGTGACCTTTACCGTGATTCATCTGGCACCGGGCGAACCCACCGATCTGCAGACCCAGCTCAATCCGGACAGCGGCCCCGAACTTCGTGAAAAGCTGCGGGCCTACTACCATCTGGACGATCCACTGCATGTCCAGTATCTCTCATGGCTCAAGCGCCTGGCGCAGCTCGACTTCGGCGAATCCTTCTCCCAAGATCACCGGCCGGTGCGTGACAAAATTGTGGAACGCCTGCCCATCACCGTTGCCATCAACCTTCTTTCCATCGCGGTGATTTTGGGACTTTCCATTCCCATCGGCATCTGGTCGGCGCTCAAACAGGGGCAATTTTTCGATCATGCGACCACGCTCCTGGTTTTCATAGGCTTTGCCACGCCCTCCTTCTGGCTGGCGCTCCTGCTGATGGATCTGTTCGGCGTGCAGCTGGGCTGGCTGCCCATCTCCGGACTGCGCACCTTTGGCGCGGAGTACATGGGCGCGGGGGGGCAACTGCTCGATCTGGCACGGCACCTGATCCTGCCGGTTTTCATCGCGGCCTTTGGAGGACTTGCGGGCTTTTCACGCTACATGCGCTCCAACATGCTGGAAGTGATCCGCCAGGACTACATCCTGACCGCGCGCGCCAAGGGCCTGCCGGAACGCATCGTTATCGGTAAACACGCCCTGCGCAACGCCCTGTTGCCGCTCATCACCATTCTGGGGCTGTCGGTGC
The DNA here is from genome assembly GCA_024696325.1 of bacterium. Classification (GTDB taxonomy): domain Bacteria; phylum Desulfobacterota; class Desulfuromonadia; order Desulfuromonadales; family JAAYDE01; genus RGIG7977. The sequence goes on from JAILGY010000030.1 coordinate 8,061, forward strand.
CAGGACTCATCGGCGGCAGCGTCATCTTTGAAACCATCTTCGCAATACCCGGCATGGGCAAATTGTTCTACGACGGCGTCATGATGCGGGATTATCCTCTGATCATGGGGGTTCTGGTCATCGGCGCGGCGCTGACGCTCATCGGCAACCTGCTGGCGGATATCGGCTACGCACTGGCGGATCCGCGTATCCGGCAGCGCTGAATCACCGTCTTTAAAAAGGAAAAAAGCTTGAAACCGCCGAAGTGTCCGCTGTCAAAACATTCCGAAAAAAGGAGAGGAAAAAGCTATGGAATCCGCCCAGTTTCAGGAAGCAGCCCCGGTATTCGCCATCTTTGAGGCAATAAGCGCCATTCCGCGCGGCTCCGGCAATGAAGCTGCCATCGCCGCCTGGCTGCTCGACTTTGCACGCACCAAGGGCTGGCAGGGACAACGCGACGCGGCAGGCAACGTGTTGCTGCGCGTTGCGGGCAGCACCGGGCTCGAAACGCACAAGCCGCTGGTTGTACAGGCGCATATGGACATGGTCTATGAAAAACTGCCCGGCTCGACGCACGATTTTAAGCGCGATCCCTTACGGCTCGGCATTGACGGCGACTGGCTGCGCGCCGAAGGCACCACGCTGGGGGCCGATGACGGCATCGGCATGGCACTGGCTCTGGCTCTGGCTCAAGACGAGACACTCCATCATCCGCCGCTGGAACTGCTCTTCACCGTGCAGGAAGAAACCAACCTGGTGGGGGCGCAAAAACTGGACGCAAGCCTCATACGCGGGCGGCGACTTATCAACATTGATTCCGAAACCGAGGGCGTCTTCACCATTGGCTGTGCCGGAGGACGCACCAGCCATCTGGAGCTGCCGCTTGCCCGGGAAGCCGCGCCGCTTGCGCAACACACAAGCATCAGTCTGCGCCTGGGCGGCTTGCAGGGCGGACATTCCGGTATGGACATCGGCAAAGGCCGTGGCAACGCCAACAAGATTCTGGCGCGGGTTCTCACCCTGCTGGCAGAGCAAACCGATCTGCGCCTGGTATCCTTTCAGGGCGGCAGCCGCTCCAACGTCATACCGGATCGCGCTGAAGCGCTGGCCTCTGTTGCCGATCCGAAACGCGCGGAGAAATGCATCACCCAGTTTGCGCAGGAAATAACGCGCAAATTTGGTGGAGGAGATACCACCCCTCACCTGACCTTTGAGCAATGCGCCTGCGATATGCCACCGCTTACGGAAACCTGCAATGCCGTTGTGCTGCGGCTGCTTGCGGAAATGCCCGACGGCGTACACCAGTACGAGGAAAATGGCTTAATCCGCACATCCAACAACTGCGCCATCGTCTCCTCCGAAAGCGATATCTTGCGGATTGAAAGCCTGCAGCGCAGCAGCCAAACCGCCCAGCTTGACGCTCT
>JAILGY010000031.1:0-2439 GCA_024696325.1 bacterium
AACCGCCTCCGTCGGGCGTCCCGCCGCGGCTCCCACAGCCAGAAGCAGGGCCCGCCGTTCGCTGGAAAGCTCCGGGGCCGCGGCAATCAATGCCTTTAGCCGTTCTTCGCCAAACCGCCATGCCAGCAACGAGGCCCCCGCAGTATCAAGCGCACCCAGCCCGCTAAAATCAATACGCGTGAAATTTGCCGGGATTTTTTTCAGTTTGCCTTCCAGCAGCCGGTAATGCGGCAAGGTCCAGTCCCCTACCAGCTGCAAGGTATCCCGTTCCCGGCGAACATCGCCTGCTACCTTTTCCGTTTTTTGCATCATGAAATTTCACCTGCAATCTAAAATGCCGTTTTCTCCCCCCCCCGGACACATCAAACACCACAGCTGTTTACGGAATTCGTGCCCGGAGATGTTGGGATACCGGCATAGTCTCCTGTTTCTCATCCCTCTCCAGAGGAATGGGCTGATTGTATAGCGAAGCACAGAGGAAAAGGCACGGGAAAATTGACACAAGCGAAAAAAGTAAGGCCTCACAAGGGGTTAAAACCTTGTGAGGCCTTTTAAAATTTGGAGAAGAACGGAATATAATTATAATCTTATCTTGCTGTTTTTATTCAGCATTAAAAAGAGAATCAAACAAGAATATGTTATGCAGTATGTTATCAAACGCTTGGTGCTTTCTTTTCAGGCCATCACCAAAAACGGCTTGGCGGGGGAAATGCATGGGTAATCACCCATCACGCCCCCTTTGCCGCAACCGCGACATTCTGATTTACCGCTTGCCCGGATGATTCACGCCTTGCCGCCTCCCGTGCAAGCCGTTGTTCAATGGCCTTTGACATACGCGCCACGCGCTTGTCGCTTGCCGCGATCTCTTCTGGCGTAAAAAGCTCTTTCCGGACTTCCTCCTAAGTATGGCCAATAGCACTATTCTTTTCCATCGCTCCCCCCTTTCCCGGATATCCTGCCACTCATGCACTTACCGCATGGTCAGGCTTGCCACGTAGCCGGACCGGGTCAGTCCGGCCAGCTTCGCCCTTCGATCGAGTTCCTGCAAAACGTACCTGGGGAAACTCATGGTGACCTTCACAGGAGTTTTATCCATTTCCGGCACGGGCACCATTTGCCAGAGCGTTTCCTCCGGCGTTTCCCAGCCCAATTCCCGGTCTTCCCGAGCCACCAATTCACGGACCCGCTCCAGGGAAGACGGCTCAGGAACGGCACGGCCTTCCTCCCTGTACGCATCCAGCGTTTCCCGCGCGGCGTCCATGGCCATTTCCATAGCTTCCGCCAGATCATCGCCCTGCGTGGCGACTTCCGGCAAATCGGGGATACGCACTACATATCCCTCTTTCGATGGTTCAAACGCGGCGAAATAGTATGCCATATATACCTCCTGGGAAGTTCCCCTCTTTAAAGCTAAAGCAGCGTAACACCTGTCTGCTTTTCTATCTTTTTCACCATTTTGTCGTCGATTTCCACATGGCGTCCCACGACCGCGACGAAACAACCATCTTTCAGAATTCGCGTGTGGTTTCCGCCTTCAACGAAGGTTAATCCCGCATCACGAAGTTTTTTCAAAAGCAGCTTTCTTTTCATGGCAATCTCCGAACGCCTGTATGTTTACGTATTTTTTACGGAAATACCAATATTTTCTTACGTATATTATACATAAAACTCAAAAGGCGATCATACTCTCCAAGATAACCGCCCTCTCCATCGTCTTGTCTGCCTTGATTTTCTGTAACGTAAAAGTTACAAACTGCCCGCCGCTTTATGGAAGGAGTGCAACGATGAAAAATAACATGGCAGATTTCACCGTCTTTGACCCTGTGGATTTTCTCAAGACGCCAGAGGATATCCAGTACTACCTTGAAGCCGCCGCCCAGGATGAAGATCCAAAGACGTTTCTTCGCGCCTTGCGCACTGCGGCAAAGGCACGCGGCATGATGGAACTCGCCGAAAAGGCGGATATGCCGCGTGAAAGCCTGTACCGTGCGCTTTCCGAAAACGGCAACCCAAACTATATGACATTGCGCAAGATAGCCGCCGCGCTCGGAATGTGCGTAACCTTCACCCCGGCAAAGAAAGCCGCATCAGCTTGACTTGTGCGCGGCAACCGCCCTTTGACTTTTGGACAGCAAAACGGTAGTAACTGATAATACCATAAAAAAGAAGGAGTCATTATGAAGATGCCTACCAGCATCAAATTGGATGACGAGCTCAAAGCCAGGCTTCAGCGGCTAGCGCTTGCCAGGAACCGATCTTTGCACTGGCTCATGTGTGAGGCTGTTCGTGAGTACGTGAACCGGGAAGAGCGGGAAGAAGCATTTTACCAACACGCCCTGCAATCGTGGGAAAAATACCAGGAAGACGGGTTGCATCTGACTGGAGATGAAGTCATTCAATGGCTGCGCACCAGCGAACCTGACACACCGCCGCCGCCAT
>JAILGY010000053.1:0-5009 GCA_024696325.1 bacterium
TTTTATGATTTCAGCTTTATAACATCTTGCCCACACATTCCACATAATATTATTTTTTTCATAACATTCTGAAATCATGCTGTAATTCGTTTTGCAAACGTTGGTTCTATTTTTAAAAAGTATCTGCATATTTGCTAAAACGGATGTGTCGGTTCCAAAGCATTTGACTGAAAATTCGAGAATATCAACATTTTCTTGTTCCGCACGCTGAAACACTTCCTCAAGAAGATTTGGGGAAGAAAACATGTCGTCTGAATCAAGATTAAGGATATAGCGCCCCCTAGCCAAAGCAAAGGTTAATTGGCGCACGGCTAAAATCCCCTTGTTTTCCTGGTGGATCACACGGAAACGATGGTCTTTTTCCGCGTATTCATCGCAGATTTGGCCGGAAGAGTCCGTGCTGCCGTCATCCACGCATATGACCTCGAAATCAGTAAATGTTTGCGAGGCGACGCTATCCAGGCATTCCCGCGCGTATTTTTCAACGTTGTATACGGGAACACAGATGCTAAAGACCGGGTTTTCTGGCATGTTCATTTTTCCCTTTGTCTGTCTGGACCAACACTCTCACAGGGTTGTTGAGATGAGCCAGCATTCCCAGGTTTTATCTTCAGCAGAGAGCTGAAAAGATGGCGAATGTCGGAACGCATATTTCTGAGCGGCGCTGTAATTCGCCAGGAACGGGAGGCTAACACCGCGTTCAGGGTATTCCGGGCTTCCTCCGCCTGCCGTTCGGCCACGGCCAAACGTTCATGCAGTGCAGCCAGTTCCCCCTCAGCTTTCGCCATACGCGAATCCTCCATCGTCCCTTCCAAAATCGAGCCCGAAACAGACGGCAAAGAACCATCCGAAGCCAACGCGATCAAATACCGCGCACAGGGCAAAAACTGGGCTACAGTCCCATTTAGGGACAGGCTCCGGTCAAACGGCATATGATCCGTAATCACCAAACCGTAGGCGATCTTTTGGCCCAGAACTACACGATGGGCAAAGTGGTCATCCAGAAGCGCCAAAAATTCATCCAGGCACAGCTCTTTCACATGAAAATGGGTACTTGCGCTGTCAAAAACATCCACATTGGGCGTGGAAAGGATCAAAAGTCCGCCTGGAACCAGTACCCTCCGGACTTCCCGCAACATGGCCTTTTGTTCCTGTTCCGCCACATGTTCCAGCGTCTCAAAGCTGACAACCACATCCACACTGGCATCGTCCAGCGGGATACTGGTGACGCTTCCCCTCAGAAAACGGATGTTCTCGCAAGCGTACTGCTCCGTACTCCAAGCGACAGCTTCTTCGGCAATATCCACGCCGGTCACGAAGGCCGCCCCCCGAGCCAAAATGTGACTGCCATAGCCCTCTCCCGAAGCTATGTCCAGCACCCGCTTCCCCTGAACCAAGGGTAAGGCAAAAAAGTAGCGATGATAGTGCTCCAGAGCAATTTCACCACCACAACCAGGAACAAAACGTTCTCCTGTGAATTCCATTTCTAACCACTCCCATAAAGTTCCGGGAACTTATCCCATAAAGCTTGATAAAATGTGGCGTTTTTTTCTCCCCGCAAGATATGACCAACTGAACCCTCATGTATTCTATAGGCCATCAGCGGCTGTGACACTTTGACGCCGCGCCATCCACGTAAAGCGTAGTGAATAAGCAGCTTATAATCTTCCCAGCCGACATGATCACAAGACGGCTCTACCGTGTAACCGCCCATGCTTCGCAAAGCACTCGTTCTGTGGAGTGCCATGGCGATGTAGTTGCCCAACCAGAGGCATAGGGGATCCCAATCCGGTAAATTTTCCAGCCTGCAGGATGAGCGATTGACATCGTCGAATACAAGACTTTGACTATATACAAAAGCCACTTCTTCCGGCGTCTCTTCCAGCAACACACGCAGACGTTCTAAACAATGGGGAAAAATGAAGTTGTCCGCGTCCAGAATAAATGTATACGGCGCCTCCGCCAGAGCGAGAGCGGCATTCCGTGTAGCCGCCCGTCCACGGTTGGCAGCGTTTTGTACAAGGAACAAGCGACTAAAACGTCCGGCATGCGCTTTCATCCAGCGTATAGTGATATCGGGGCCTTCGTCCGTGGAGCAATCATCGCACACAATGAGTTCCATAGCTTTCAGCGTCTGGGCAGCCACGGAATCCAACGCCTTCCCGATATAGCCCGCATAGTTGTAAAGAAAAACGAGAACGGCTACTTCCGCAGATTTTCCGTTACCGCCAGCAAACAACTCATGCATGAGCGACCTCTTTCCGGGACATCGCATGTTCTCTGACGATGCGTGCAAGGATGTTTCCCATGGAATGCTTGTGCAAAGTTTCCAAGGCATTACGACGAATTCTCTCCGCCTGTGCTATACCTTTGGGAGATTTGAGTAAAAACTCTATTACGGCAGGCATGTCCGCAAGGCTGGCAGAAATATAGTCCCTTCCCGGCAACAGGGGCCACGAAGCGGAACATTGCTCGGAAACAACCACCGCTCCCTGCCACATGCCCAGCAATACAAGACGATGCCACTCGAAATAGAGGTTGTCAGACTGGTGCAGGTTGAGCGCGATTTTTGAACGCCGCACAATGGAGCTGGCCGATATGGTATTGAGGGATGTATTTTCCCCGCTCACCAATGGACGCAAACGCCACATATCCTGCAGATGCAGATACGAATTCAATTCAGCAAACAAGGGCGCATTTTGGGCAAAAAAAGCATTTCGCCTCGGCGTGGACACACCGAAAAAACAACAATCCAGTGGCCGGTCGGAAAGCGGCTCGGCGAGGGGATCCACATCCGCCTGCCATTCCCTCGTCCCCCTTGGCAGCCCTTCCGTGTCTTTTAACAGCGGTATGGCCGCCGTCCCGCCAAAATCCGCGCAGGACGCGCTAAACCCTAAGGGCAGATAGTGGGCTGGATAACCCGCTTCCAGCAGCTGGCGGACATTGTCCTGATCGAAATCCAGAATCAAATCGGCCCTACCAAAATACTTCGCCTTCGCTCCTTCGGCAAACCAGCCCAACCGGGCCTGCTCGGGATTCACAAGCCACAGACGTTCGCCCTTAAGAGGCCAGGCCACAGCCTCGGGAATAAAAAGAAAGAACTCGTGCGGCGCCACCACAATACGCAGCGGGATATCCAAGTTTACCGGATCCAGGCAATCCTCTTCGGAAGCGGCAATGATCAGTCTGGATTGCACACCCATGTCCTGAAAACCGGAATGGATCAATCGGGCGATATCGTGGAAAAAGTAGTTACCGCGTTTGGCGACCCAAACACTGACACGTGGTCCTTTCCCTTCAAGCAGGTTAACTGGCGAACAGCCCGCCTTCCAGCAAAGAGCCTCCAGCGCAAGACCGGAGGGACGAAAATGGGGCTCTGCAGTCTTTGCCGGGGATGCTTCGTCCGAAGTGTCATCAGATGATGACGTTCCATTCATTCCTTCAGACGTTCTCGAAGCTGGGCATACATCCTCCCCTGTTCCTTCGGAAACAGAAACATCTGGGCCTTTCTCCTTGGGCGGTTCTACAACATCTGGCTCAGCAATTTGTACCTGGTTCTTTGACAAAGGCTCTGTATCTTTCTCCCCGGACTGTTCCACAATTCCTCTACGGAACAGTTTTTTTACAACACGTCGTGCCCGGCGAAACGGTTCCGTCACACGCCATGATGTCGATGAAAGCAATGCATCCCGTTCCTGGCTCAATGCATTCCTTTCCTGCCACAATGTATCCCATTTCTGCCGCAATACATCCCTTTCCTGCCGTAATGCATCCCTTTCCTGCCGCAATGCTTCCCTTTCCTGCCACAATGCATCCTTTTCTCTCCGCAATGCATCACGCTCCTCAGTCAAAAGAATGTTACGCCCACGAAGACGTAATAACTCACGACCACTTTCAGTATCCAGCCCTTGCGACAACATGCGTACACTCCTGGAGAAATATCTCTCAATAAATGATGCTCATTTCCTCAAAATCTGTCCAGAAAACCTAGCATATCATCGTATCATGGGTTTTCCAAAGCTTCTCTGCCGTTCTTTTGTCCACATGCCCCGCCGCTGCTGCCGGGCATCTCTTTCCGCATCCAGAAACTCGTCCCTTCGCGCAAATGAAAATTTGGTGAACGCTGTCGCCAAGCCTTCTTCCAGAAGCATGCGGTTGAGCATCTGACCATCCGGCAACCAGACGTAGGCCAACCAGCGTCCATACTGATCCTTGTTTTCGGCGCCCAGTTCCAGCGTCACCTGTTTGTGCAGGGCATGTTTGATATTGAAATGCAATGCCTGTCTGCCAATCTGCCGCAATGTTTTGCGATCGACGCCACGCCGCATATAGTAAAGGTCACGGTACTCCGTATCGCTCAGCTCCGGCGTGTCAATTCCCAGCAGACGAACTTTTCCCACATTCTGCACCGAGATGGTATCGCCATCATGGATCCGCGACACGATACCGGACAATTCCCGGCACTCGGTCGACGCACTACCTGCCAGTACCAGAATGACAAACCACACAAACACCCATGCAAACCTTGTCTTCATTCCCGCCCCCACAACAACCGGGAAAAAAATCCCATCAGAAAGCCCCACGCCAAATTGAAAAAAAGCGTGATAAACGGCGTCATATAGCCCAGTCCCAATCCCAACATGCCATGCGGCGTGCGCTGCGGAAACAGAAAAAACAGCTGAAAGGCCGTTGGCAAAAGCGCAACCAATAAACCCTTACGCGCCCAGCGACGACGGGCGGAACGTACCGTAAAAAAATAGAGGAGCCCCCATAGCCCGCCGATTATCATACGCGGGCAAAGCCATTCCATCTTGAAAACCGCCCCCGTGATCCCCGGCACCGTAATGCCCCGCAGGCCCAACAGAGCTAACAGGACGCCAATCACAAGAGCGGCCAACAGACCGCCGCAAAAACAGGTAGCCAACAACGCTCCGCTCCGCTGTTCCTCTTCCCGTTCCTGATTAATGATGCGATATACCTGCTGTTCTGCCATAGTCCCCCCTTTGGAA
>JAILGY010000064.1:0-8078 GCA_024696325.1 bacterium
CAATCCGCGTCTGCCCAACTTGGTGAAACGGCTCAAGTTTTCGCTGTTTGTGCGTGAACAAAGGCTGACGGTGGACGTGCGGCACGACCGGACGACCTACGAGCTCACAAAAGGTGTTGGCTTGACATTGACCCACTGTGGGCAGAATATCCGTCTGGGCCGGAATGCGCCGGTGACTCTTGCCAATCAGGTGCACGTACATACGAAGGAAGAAAAAAGAAGAGGAGAGGGATGAACAAAAAAATGCAGAGAGGATGTCTGTGGCTCATTCTGTGCGGATGCTTCTGGCTGATGGTGGGGTGTAGCACAACGCATTCCCGCGTCGCCAAACGCTCGGCAGTTCAACCACTGAAGACGGAGGGCTATACAGTGCAGGTAGGCGTATTCTCCCGCCAGGATTTTGCTGCCCGGATGGAGAACAAGTTGCTCAAGCAGCATCTGGATGCCTACTACTTCCGCGACTATAGTGCCATGTACCGGGTACGTTTTGGCAACTATCGTTCCCGGATCGATGCCGAAAAAGCTGCGCAGCAGCTCAGGCAAAAAGGCATCATTTCCGAGTTTCGCATTATAGCCCCATCTAGCTACCCCACCAGCCTTTTCGTGGAAGGAGGAGACGCCCGGCGGGAGCAGATTGTCAACACCGCCCGCAGCTACCTCGGTGTTCCCTACCAGTGGGGTGGCACCTCGGCCGCGGGGGGGGTTGACTGCAGCGGATTGACGCTGCTCGCCTATCGCTCTACAGGTGTGGAACTGCCGCGGATCTCCCGGGAACAGTATGCGGCGGGCCGTCCGGTGGAAGCGCCGCGTCGGGGGGATCTGGTGTTTTTTACTTCGCCGCGTAGCGGGGAGGGATCCCATGTCTGCGTCGATCTGGGAAATGGCGAATTCATTCATGCTCCCAGCAAAGGGAAAAACGTACGCATCGACAACATGAACAAGGGCACATATGCGGCCCGCTATGTCGGTGCCCGCAGTTATCTGTGAGCCTTTCCCGTTGTACAGTCTTTTCCGGCAGTTTAAGAGGGCGGTCATCCGTGTCGTCTCATGAGGCGTGATGGCCGCCCAGTTGCCGTTTCTTTTTCTTCTTAATCTGTTTTGTTGTTCAATGGAGCCCGGTTCGGCTCCATTTTTTATTTTCGCAATCAGCGAAGAACTGGTCTTTTTGCGGAGAGTTTCAGTTTGGCTTCGAAAATCCGCCGCAGCGATTCGTTGATGCGTTCTTCCGGGAGCCGTCCCGACCTGGCCGCCCGCAGAACCGCTTCATAGGCGGGCTGGAATTTTTCCGGCATCAGCACCATGGCGCAGCCGGCCTCAATGGCCTTTACCGCAGCTTCGCCCGAAGGGAAATGTTTGGCGATCGCGCCCATGTTGAAAGCATCCGTGATGATGATGCCCTTATAGCCAAGCTCGTTGCGCAGGATTTGAATCATCTCTTCGGACAACGAGGCGGGAGCCTCTTCTTTTGTCACATTGGGCAGCCAGATGTGTCCCACCATGATGAAATCAATGCCGGATTTTTCCGCATCAGCAAAGGGCACGAATTCCGTTTTCCAGAGTTCTCTCAGTTTCCGGCTGGTGGAAACGCGGTCTTTGTGGCTGTCGCCCGTAACGCTGCCATGACCGGGAAAGTGCTTGTAGCAGGAGAGGATCCCGTGAGGACGCAGCCCTTCGGCATATGCGCGGGCTAGTTCCTTTACCGATTGCGGATCCCTGCCAAAAGCGCGGTCACCGATGATCTGGGAAGCCTTCTCGGTGGTGATGACATCCGCAACCGGTGCGAAATCCACGTTGAATCCCAGCTCCTTCAGATAGGTGCCAATGATGGAAGCCGCACCGGACACCGCTTTCGTAGCTTCTGGCAAGTTTTTGTTACGCGCCAGTTTTCCCATGGAAGAAACTTTTTTCATGTTGAAGGCCGGATTGTTGGCGATGCGGGCGATGGTGCCGCCTTCCTCGTCCACCCCCAGAAAGAGCGGTATGTCCCGCCGTTTGAGAGCATGCTCCTGCATATTCTTCAGCATGCTTTTTGTCTGCTGGCTGCCGGTCAGGTTGTTTTTGAAAAAAATCAGGCCGCCCACGGGGTAATTGTCCAAGGCTGTTTTCATGATATCGCCGGTTTGGGTAACCGCCTTGATTTTTGTCTCTGTAATGATGTCTTCCGGAGCGACGAAAAAGAGTTGTGCCACTTTTTCTTCCAGCGTCATGCCGGAAATCCAGGAAGGAATTTGCCTGTCGGCACCATTCGGGCGCGCGAGACCCTCTTCGCCTTGAGGCATTTTTCCCGGTGGTTGTGCGTTCAGCGTATGGACACCACAGCCGGAAAGCAGTATGGCGCACAACAGCGGGAACAGGGAAACAATGTGCAGGGGGAAAAGTTTTTTCAACATGGTTTGTTCTCTTTTCTCTTTTGGAATTCAAATCATCATGGTTCAGGCCATTGTTTCCAGTCTCAGGAGGCCGTTTTCCAGCACCGCATATGTTGACTGCTTGCGCCAGTCTCCCAGCGACAGAATGACGCCTTCCTCCGTGTCTTCTCGCCATGAAAAGTGAAAGTGTCCGGTAATGACCGCTTCGGCGTCCTGAGCAAAGTATCGCCGGGCATGTTCGCGTAGGAGCGGCCGCGGATCTCGGCGTATCCATCCCTTCGTTTCGCGCTTCTTTTTGCTCTGTTCCGCAGCCTTTTCGGCGATTCGCCAGGCCCAGTCGGGGGGGAAGATCCTGAAGGCGGCGTAGAAAAGCGGATGACGCAGGAGGGCACGCAGGCGCCGGTAGCTGACATCCCCCTCGTCGATCAGATCACCGTGCGCCAGAAGCAGTTTTTTCCCCTGCCGGACCAGCATGGTATTGGCGGGAAGAACGGTGCAGCCCAGCTCGTCGAAGTAGGGACCCAGGAGAAAATCGTGATTGCCTTCCAGCAGGGTGACGGGTATTTCGCGTTCGCGCAGCTGGCGCAGGCGTTCCAGAAATGGAACATAGGGCGCAAAGACCGTGTGGCGGTAACCCATCCAGAAATCGAAGGTATCTCCCATGAAGAACAATTCGCCCGGAGCATCATCCAGCGTCTGAAGCAGGCGCAGCAGCTTCTGGTAATGGATTTCGTGCGGATCGCGCAGGTGGGCGTCGGCTATGAACAGACATCTCATGCGGTGCATATCTCCTCTGTCTGGGCTTGAAGCAAGATTTCCCCTTATACCACGGCGCAAAATGAAAAGAGGGGAAAACCTTTGTGAAACTGTTGCGGGGGATGGGGCTGAAGGGGCGCTCCGTCTTGACAAAGCCCAGGGTGGTTGTTATGTTGCCTTTTGTTAGCACTCATTGAGAAAGAGTGCTAAACTTGTGCTGGACAAGAAAAAGGGGGGGCGAAGTTATGAATGAGGAACTGACCGAACGAGGCCGCCGGATCCTTGAAGCGATTGTCGAGGATTTTATCGAAAGCGGTGAACCTGTAGGATCGCGTTCCATCACTCGGCGCCACAAGCTGAACCTTTCTCCGGCGACCGTGCGTAATGTCATGGCAGATTTGGAGGAAGCCGGCTTTATCTATTCGCCTCATACTTCGGCTGGCCGGATTCCGACGGAAAAGGGCTATCGCCTCTATGTCAACACGCTGGCCCGGTTTCAGGAACCTGGCGTGGAGCTGGAGCGGGGCTTCGAGCGTTTGGAGGGCACCGGGCTGGAAGAACGCCTGCAGGGCGTGGGGCGGATCCTTTCCGGAGTGTCAAGCTATGCGGGCATCGTGTCCGCCCCTTCGTTTGACGCTACGGTATTCAGCTCCATCCGTTTTGTCCGGATATCGGAGCGCAAGGTCCTGGCGGTTTTGGTTTCAAGTTCCGGTATGGTGCAGAATCGGATCATCTGTACGGACGAGGATATCCCCGCCGACAAACTGGAGCGGATAACCAACTTCGTCAACGGCAAGCTCAACAACCTGACCATCCGCGAGGTGAAAAAGCTGATTCTGCGGGAAATGAGCGAAGAGAAGGCGCATTACGACGAGCTGTACTTTCAGGCTCTTACGCTGTCACGCAGAGCCTTTGAGAATATGGCGGAAGGCGAGGTGTTTATCGAGGGCGCGTCCAACATTCTGGAACAGCCGGAATTTGCCAATTTGGAGCGGATGAAACGGATGTTTCGCGCCTTTGAACAGAAGAGTCTGCTTGTGCGTCTACTAGAGCAGTGCCGTACCGCCGAGGGGATGCGGGTTTTCATTGGCCGCGAGGTGGAATCGCAGATGCTGGAGGGATGCAGTCTGGTGGCCACCGCCTACACCAGTGCCGGTGGATTGACGGGCGTACTGGGCGTATTGGGCCCCAGCCGGATGCCCTATTCGGTGGTTATTCCGCTGGTCGTGCGTGCGGGCGTGTTGATGGGGCGCTTTCTGGAGGCGGGATAAGTGCGGGGAGCCGCTGGCAATTGGGGCGGAACCGACGGACGAAAATATACTCTCTCTTTTCTACAACGGATTTTTCAATAAAGGGGAAGCGGCATGGAAGAGGTGCATGAGAACGGTGAAGTACAGGAGCCTGAAAAGGCTGTGGACGGTGGAGCGGAACAGTTGGCTGGAACCGGTGAAGGCGCGGAAGGCGACGATCTGGCTGCCCGCCTGACAGAGAGCCAGAAAGAGGCGATGCAGTACAAGGATTCGTGGATGCGGGCCTGTGCCGATCTGGAGAACTATCGCCGCCGGGTTCGCAAGGAGAAGGAAGAGGCGGCGCGCTTCGGCAACGAGGGAATCATTCGGGAACTGTTGCCGGTGCTGGACAATCTGGAGAGCGCCGTGGCGCACGCCGAACAGAATCCGGGCGAACAGAAGGGCCTGCTGGAAGGCGTGAAGATGACCATCGATCTGTTTTGCAAGGCTCTGGAGAAGTTCGGCGCGGTACCGTTCAGCGCATTGGGCGAGCCCTTTGATCCGGCCCGTCATGAGGCGATGGGCCAGATGGAAAGCGCCGATCAGGCGCCCAACACGGTGGTGATGGAGATGCGCAAGGGTTGTTTTCTGCATGAACGGCTGCTGCGCCCGGCGATGGTGATGGTGGCTTCCGCGCCGCGTGAAAAATCGTCGTCCGACATTGAAAATGGCGCAGCCGGTGATTAAGTTTTTTGCGAAGGCCGTGAGGCCTGCATGAAAGAAGTTAAATAAAAAATGTGCATATAGAGGAGGCTTGGGTCATGAGTAAAGTTATTGGTATCGATTTGGGAACGACCAATTCCTGTGTGGCAGTCATGGAAGGCGGCGAACCGGTAGTTATCGCCAATTCGGAAGGCGCGCGCACCACGCCGTCGATGGTAGCCTTTGCCAGCAGTGGCGAGCGGTTGGTTGGCCAGCAGGCCAAGCGTCAGGCGGTGACCAACCCGGAAAAAACCCTGTTTGCCATCAAACGGTTGATCGGGCGTAAGTTCGATTCGGAGACCGTGCAGCGCGATATGGGCATCAGCCCGTTCAATATCGTGAAAGCGGACAACGGCGACGCCTGGGTGGAGGTGGATGGCAAAAAGTACAGTCCGCCAGAAATCTCCGCGATGGTGTTGCAAAAGATGAAACAGACCGCCGAGGATTATCTGGGCGAGCCGGTGACAGATGCGGTCATCACGGTGCCGGCCTACTTCAATGACTCCCAGCGGCAGGCCACCAAGGATGCCGGCAAGATTGCGGGCCTCAACGTGCTGCGAATCATCAACGAGCCGACGGCAGCGTCTTTGGCCTATGGCCTGGAGAAGAAAGGCGCCCAGAAAGATGAGCAGAAAATAGGTGTCTTCGACCTGGGCGGCGGCACCTTCGATGTTTCCATTCTGGAATTGGGTGACGGCGTATTTGAGGTCAAGTCGACCAACGGCGATACTTTCCTGGGCGGCGAGGATTTCGATCTGCGCATCATCGACTATGTGGCCGACGAGTTCAAGAAGGAGCAGGGAATCGATATCCGCAAGGATAAAATGGCCCTGCAGCGTTTGAAAGAGGCTGCGGAAAAGGCGAAATGCGAACTCTCCTCCTCCATGGAGACCGATGTCAATTTGCCGTTTATCACCGCCGATCAGAGCGGACCGAAGCATCTGAACGTCAAACTGACCAGGTCCAAACTGGAGAGCATCTGCGAAGATCTGCTAAAGCGTTTGGAGATACCGTGCCGCACCGCCCTGAAGGATGCCGGTATGGTCGCCTCCGATCTGGACGAAATCATTTTGGTCGGCGGTATGACCCGTATGCCGGCAGTTCAGAAACGGGTTGAGGAGATCTTTGGCAAGAAGCCGAACAAGGGCGTCAACCCGGACGAGGTGGTGGCGGTTGGCGCGGCAATTCAGGGCGGTGTGCTCAAGGGCGAGGTCAAGGATGTCTTGTTGCTGGATGTGACGCCGTTGTCTCTGGGAATTGAGACCTTGGGCGGCGTGATGACCAAGCTCATTGAGAAAAACACGACGATCCCGAGCAAGAAGAGCCAGATTTTCTCCACGGCGGCGGACAATCAGCCGGCGGTTTCCGTGCATGTCTTGCAGGGCGAGCGTGAGATGGCGGCCGACAACAAGACGATTGGACGTTTCGAGCTGATGGGTATTCCCCCGGCGCCGCGCGGCATGCCTCAGATAGAGGTAACCTTCGATATCGATGCCAACGGAATCCTGCATGTGAGCGCCAAGGATCTGGGGACGGGCAAGGAACAGTCGATCCGCATCACCGCCTCCTCCGGCCTGTCGGAAGAGGAAATCAACCGGATGGTGAAAGATGCCGAAGCGCATTCGTCCGAAGACAAGAAGAAGAAGGAAGTGATCGAGGCGCGCAATCAGGCCGACGGGCTGTACTACACAACGGAGAAGGCGCTGAAGGAGCATGGCGACAAGATCGATGCCAGCGATCGCGGCCGGATAGAGACCGCGCTGGCCGATCTGAAGAAAGCCATGGAGGGTGAGGACGCCGAGGATATGCGCAAGAAGACCGAGGAACTGGCCAACTGTTCGCACAAATTGGCGGAGATCCTGTATTCGCAGGCGCAGCAAAATCCTGGCGGTGCAGCGGGAGCGGCAGGCGCTGCGGCTTCCTCCGGAAAGGGAAGTGACGGCGGCCCGGAAGTGGTGGACGCCGAGTTCGAGGAAATGGACGACAACAAGAAATAATTCCCGTGAAATGAGGACGGGAACGAGTGCAGAAAGCGATAGATCCTTTCTGCACTCGTTTTTTTTGGAGGAAAATGACGCAAAAACGGCTCCAAAAATGGTATTTAAAAGGAATTGCCGGACTCTTTGCGGAATTTTTCCTTAAGTGCCCGCCAAAAATTGGGAGATTGAACCGGAAAACGGGTTATGGAAAAGCGTGATTACTATGAAGTCCTGGGCGTTGATCGCAACGCCGGGGAGAACGAGATCAAGAAGGCGTATCGCAAACTGGCGCTCAAGGTTCATCCGGACCGGAATCCTGGAGACAAGGAAGCGGAAGAAAAATTCAAGGAACTCTCGGAAGCCTATGCAGTGCTTTCCGATCCCCAAAAGCGGGCCACCTATGATCAGTTTGGCCATGCGGGGCTGGAAAATGGCGGCGGTTTCTCGGGCGGCGGTTTTTCCGGCTCTTTCGAAGACATCTTCGGGGACATTTTCGGGGATATTTTCGGTGGGCGCGGGGGTGGTCGGCGTGGCCGCCGCGGCAACGATCTCAGTTATCATCTGACCATTTCTTTCGAGGATGCGGTTTTTGGCACGGATACCACTATCCAGGTGCCGCGGCATGTCGCCTGTTCGGCCTGTGGCGGTTCGGGTGCGGCGCCGGGAAGCAAGCCCAAGACCTGTCCTACCTGCCACGGCTCCGGGCAGATGCGTTTCCAGCAGGGCTTCTTTTCGGTGACTCGTCCCTGTTCCGCCTGTCACGGCCAGGGCGAGATTATTGAGAAGCCCTGTCCGACCTGTCATGGAAGCGGCCAGGAAAGGATCCGGAAAAGCATTTCCTTCAAGATTCCCGCAGGCATCGAAAACAATACCCGTATGCGCCTGAGCGGCAAAGGAGAGGCGGGGATTCAGGGCGGACCTCCGGGAGATCTCTATGTGGAGATCACGGTGGAAAACCATGCCATTTTTCAGCGGGAAGGCCA
>JAILGY010000079.1:0-20170 GCA_024696325.1 bacterium
GCAGGAGCAAGCCCAGCACGGAACGTATTCTCTCCGGCGTCTTTGCCCCCTCAAAGCGCATCCTGGACAAGAACATATCGCCTATGTTCCATGGCCGGTAGTTTGCATCGCGACCATATAGGAAAGCACGGAAGGATCTTC
Organism: bacterium; assembly: GCA_024696325.1. Lineage (GTDB taxonomy): Bacteria > Desulfobacterota > Desulfuromonadia > Desulfuromonadales > JAAYDE01 > RGIG7977. The sequence continues at coordinate 142 of JAILGY010000079.1, forward strand.
CTCGGACTGCACCATATCGGGCATGGCTTCCATGGCCAGATCAGTGCCAAAAGAAGCATGATCTCCGAATACAGCTTCGTTTCCCGGCATCAGATCCTCCGTGAAAACGTTGTTCCAAAACGCCTTGCCGTCGATCTCCGCATCCTTATATAAGAAATCAGGTGCGGTTTCCATGGTATACGTTTTGAGATAGCCGACGAGATGCACTTCACTTTTATCATCGAAAGAGAAGACAAGGTCATCGCCTTGCGTGGAAATGGTCGATTCTTCCGTAACAAACTCGATGACAAAGCGGGAATCAGGCTCACATGATATTTGTTTTGTCACACCAGGCGCTGGTTTAGCAAGAATCACATCTGTCATGTCGATCTCCATGTTCCCCTATGGTGAGGCAGTATGTTGCGTAAATTTTCTCCGAAAAATGTTTACCCCTTGGCACTGGGAAAGTCAACGCCCCGCTCACGCAGGGATGTTCCCCTTGCCAGCATAGAGAGATACGCGGCTTTTGGAATGAAACAGGCTGCGTTATGGAAGCTGCTGACGGAAGGTTTCCGTCCCTAGCCGATGAGGGACTTCTGCTTCTTGCTCACAGGCTCGCAGGTCAGGTCCACGCCCAGCTTCTTGAAGATCTTGCGGTCCACTTCCGAGAGCATGACCGTGGTATGCACCTGGCAGCCGCGCAGGTTGGGCAGCTGCTCCAGCGCGAGGCGGCAGTTGTCGTCGCTTTTGGAGAACATGGCTAGGGCCACGAGCACCTCGTCGGTGTGCAGGCGCGGGTTGTTCCCGCTCAGGTAGTTCACCTTCAGCGTCTGGATGGGCTCTATCATCTCCTTGGGGATGAGCTTGACATCGTGCCCAATGCCGGCGAGGTGCTTGATCGCGTTGAGAAGCAGGGCGGCCGACGTGCCCAGAAGGTCGGAAGTCTTGGAGGTGATGATGGTGCCGTCAGCAAGCTCGATGGCCGCGCTCGGCACATTGACCTCGGCACCGCGCTCCTTGGCCGCCACGGTCACGCGGCGGTCGTCAGTGGTGATCTTGGCCTGCTGCATGAGCAGCTTGATCTTGTTCACTTCATCTTCGCCGGCCTCGCCTTCCACGAAGCGGTTCAGGGAAGTGTAGTAACGGCGGATGATTTCCTGCAGGCTCGCCTCGCGGCATGCCTCGTCGTCGTAGATGCAGAAGCCGGCCATATTGACGCCCATGTCCGTGGGCGACTTATAGGGGTTTTCGCCGTAGATGCCCTTGAAGATGGCTTCGAGGACCGGGAAGATCTCGATGTCGCGGTTGTAGTTGACCGTGGTCTCGCCGTAGGCCTCCAAGTGCCACGGGTCGATCATGTTCACGTCGTTCAGGTCGGCGGTGGCGGCCTCGTAGGCAAGGTTCACGGGGTGCTTCAGAGGCAGGTTCCAGATGGGGAAGGTCTCGTACTTGGCATAGCCTGCCTTCACGCCCTTCTTTGCTTCCTGGTAGAGCTGGCTGAGGCAGACGGCCATCTTGCCGCTTCCCGGTCCGGGGGCCGTCACCACGACGAGCGGACGGGATGTCTCCACGTAGTCGTTCCTGCCATAGCCCTCGTCGCTGTCGATAAGGGCCACGTTGGTGGGGTAGCCGGGGATGGTGTAGTGGTAATAGGTCCTGACGCCCATTTTCTTGAGCTTGGATCGGAAGGACTTGACGGCTTCCTGGCCGGTGTAGTGCGTGATGACCACGCTGCCCACCATCAGCCCCCGGATCTGGAACTCGTCCCGCAGGCGCAGGACGTCCTTGTCGTAGGTGATGCCCAGGTCGCCGCGGATCTTGTTCTTTTCGATGTCCACGGCGCTGATGACGATAACTATCTCCGCCATGTCGGCCAGCTGCATGAGCATGCGCAGCTTGCTGTCGGGCTGGAATCCTGGGAGCACGCGGGAGGCATGGTAGTCATCGAAGAGCTTGCCACCGAATTCAAGGTAAAGCTTGTCGCCGAAGTGGGCGATGCGCTTCTTGATGCGCTCCGACTGTATCCTGAGGTACTTTTCGTTGTCGAATCCGTTTTTCATAACGGAATCGTTATTTACTTGGATTTCCGTTTTTTTTCAATGCGCGGACAGGTAAAAATCCGATTTTTTGCAACAGGACGCAGCGGCTTGCCTCAAACACCACATTATGTTTTTTCATGCTTCCTCCATAACAAAAAGAATGCTTGTTCCGGCAAGGCATCTCACCCCGCTGCCGCAGATTGCTCAAAAGCGATGACTCCTTTCGCCCCGGACTTCGAATCACGGATCACTCCGATGATGCTCGGCCAAAAGCGTCAATTTTTCGCGCCGGATGGTGGTTTCCGGACCATGCCCAGGATAGACCACCGTTTCATCCGGCAGCTTCAGCAGGCATTCATAGAGCGAATGCCGCAACTGTTCCGCGCTGCCGCCCATCAGATCGGTGCGGCCGACACCGTCGGCAAACAGCGTGTCCCCGGAAAAGAGAACATTTCCAGCCAAAAGGCAAATGCTGCCGGGGGAATGCCCCGGGGTGTGCAGAACACGGAACTTGAGATCACCCACCTCCAGCACGGCGTTGTCTTCCAGAAACATCGTGGGCTGAGGCGAAGGTTCCAGCTCCAGATTGAACATCCGGCCCATTTCCGGCAGGGCGGCCAGAACCGGCAGATCCGCCCTGTGCATCCCCAAACTTACCGGATAGCGCCGCAGCAGCCCCGCATTGCCGCCGACATGGTCGAAATGCCCGTGCGTGTTGACCACCAGCATCGGTTCCAGCCCTTTGCGCACCAGAAAAGCGGTGATCCGGTCGGCATCTCCCCCCGGATCAACAATCAATGTCTGGCGGGTACGCTTACAGGAGACAATATAGCAATTCACATCCAACGGCCCGACGTTCAAACGTTCGACAAGCATGACCCCTCCTTGAAAAACGTGAAAACTCTTTTTTGAGAAAAGCCTTACGCTTTCCCTTCCTCGTCAGCTTGACCGAAGAGATTGAGCGATCCCAACTTCTCGCCGAGACTGAAATGCAGGGAGCCGCTTTCCTGTTTGGAATTTCCAGCTGAAGCACGTTGCGACGAACGACGCACTGCCTTTGGAGACGCGTCAGATGTGGAGGAGACAGGCAATTCGGATGGGGAGCTCATTGCCGTATCTCCACCCGTATCCGGCGATCCGGCCTCCTGAATAGCGGCCTTGCATCCTTCGCACGAAAAAGCATCTTCCGAAGTTTCCGGCACGCCCTCCACTCGTCCGACACTCCCTGAAAACGGTTCATGGGAAATGGTTTCAGATCCGAAGCCCTTGAAGAAATACCGTTCCAGCAAACGATGATAGCTCGTCCAGGATTCGTTGCTGCCCGCCTCACTCGCCAGCAGCAGCTGCACGGCGTTAATCTTGGCATCCAAATCGTCCACCATGTTGAGAATAACCGCCTCCAGGGTCTTGGGACGCTTGGGCGAGCCAAAGTCGTACTGGCCGTGATGGGAAACCAGCAGGTGCTTTATCAGGATCGCCTTTTCAAGGGGAAAGCCGGGAATCTCGCCAATTTTTTTCGCAACCATTTCGGTACCGATAACGATATGTCCGAGCAGTTTCCCCTCATCGGTATAGTCGAAGCTGCGGCTGTAGGAAAGCTCCACGGTTTTGCCCACATCGTGCAGCAGCGCGGCCGTAACCAGCAAATCGTGGTCGATGCCGGCATAGCGGCCGCTGATATCTTCGGCAAGCGAGGCCACCGACAACGAATGTTCCAAAAGTCCGCCCACATAGACGTGATGCATGCTCTTGGCGGCGGGGGCAGTCACAAAACGCTTTTTCAGATCGGAGTCTTCAAATATCGCCTGCAACAGGGCGCGGTAATGAGGGTCCGCTATCTTCTGCGGCCACCCGGCCAGTTCGCGTTCCAGCGCCGCCCGATCCTTGGGCGTAACCGGCAGAAAATCCTCCAGATTCACCTCGGCAACATCCAGCCGATGCAAGTCCATGATCACCAGCTGCATCTTGCCCATATAGCGGGAAGCGCGCCCCTGCACCCAGATGAAATCATCCTTGCGGAAACAGCTCTCCCATTCTTCCACCCGATCCCAGATGCGCCCTTCGATTTCCCCGCTGTTATCCATGAGGCGCACCGTCATGTAGGGCTTGCCGTTCTTGGCCATGGCCGTGGTCCGGTCATGCACCAAAAAGACGCTTTCCACCAGATCCCGCTCTTTGATATCTGTCACAAATTGAGTTTTCATAGCGTTTTTCCGCAAAGTTTTTGGTTTTTAGAATGTTTCAAGGATATGTCCGGCAACCTTCAGGCCATCCGCGGCGGAACTGACGATGCCGCCGGCGTAGCCCGCGCCTTCGCCCGCCGGATACAGCCATGGATGAGAAATCGAGGCGCCCCGCTCATCCCGCAGGATTCGAAACGGCGCCGAGGTGCGGCTTTCAATGCCGACAAGCGTCGCTTCCCGGGTGACAAAGCCCGGCATCAGGCGATTAAAGTACGGCAGAGCCTCGCGCAGTTCCCGCACCACAAAGGCGGGAAGAACTCTGGCAAGATCCGCCTCCCGAAATCCGGGGAGGATACTGGAACGCACCGGTCCCGATCCCCGTTTTAAAAACGAAAGCAGATTCTGCGCTGGAGCGTAATATCCGCCGCCGCCAACAGCAAAGGCACGGCGCTCCCATTCACGCTGAAACGCGATGCCGGAAAGCGGATGGCCGTCAGGGAAATCCTCCGGACGCACCGTCACAACCAGTGCGCTGTTGGAAAAGGCATTGTCACGCGCATGATGACTCATGCCGTTGACCACCAGATGTTCGTGCTCCGAACTGGCGGCAATCACAAAACCACCAGGGCACATGCAGAACGAGTAAACACCGCGGCCGGTGGCGCGGTTGGTATGGCTGAGGCGGTAATCGGCGGCATCCAGCCCGCGAACGTTCGGCGCGCCCCACTGTATCGTGTTGATCAGCTCCGCCGGATGCTCCACGCGCAATCCTACGGCAAAAGCCTTGGACGCAAGCGCCACCCCGGATGCATGCAGCATCTGCACCGTGTCGCGGGCGCTGTGCCCGCAGGCCAGGACCAGTGCATCGCAGTTAAACTCCTCGTCATCATTGATCCGTGCTCCCAAACCGGAGAGTCCGGTCAAACAGGCGGAAAAACGGATCGTCACCCCCAGTGCTTCAAGTTTTTCGCGAAGCCGCACCAGGACACGGCGCAAACGATCCGTACCGATATGAGGATGCGCCTCCACCAGAATATCGTCGGGCGCGCCGCAAAGCACCAAACGGCGTAGAACTTCCCGCACCCCTGCACCTGTAAGACGGGTCGTCAGCTTGCCATCCGAAAAGGCACCCGCACCGCCTTCACCAAACTGGACATTACTGTCGCCATCCAGCAGGCCATCGCGCCAGAAACGCTCCACAGCAAGAGCGCGCTCGTCCACCGGCCGGCCCCGCTCAATCAGCGTCACCTGCATGCCGCCTTCCGCAAGACGCCATGCGGCAAACAAGCCGGCAGGTCCCATGCCCACCACCAAGACCCGTCCCGGGCGACGCGCCCGCACCAGCTCCAGCGGCGCTTCTTCCGGCGCCCTGGTCAGCTGCGGCACAGACGCATCACGCAGCAAGGCCTCTTCATCATCCACCGTGAAATCGACCGTCACAATCCGCAGCAACCGCGGCTTATGACGCGCATCCAGCGCACGGCGCACCACACGGACGTCACGGATCCTTTCCGGCGCAATGGCCAGCCTCCGGGCAACATGCCCGGCAAGTGCCCTTTCATCCGCTTCCAGTGGCAGGGCTATTTGGGAAAGACGCAGCACTGCTTTCTCGCTCCTTGAAAAAATGCTATCGTTTTATATTGGCATTTTCCCAATGAATTCGCAAATCGCTCTCATATCCGGGGAAACCTGCGACCACATTATTCCCCGCATCCATGGATACCAAACCATTAAACGCACAAAACAACAAGGAGTTAAAATGTCATGTTGGAAAAATATTCCTCCCGAAGTCCGTCAGCCCAAACACCCATGACCCTGCGTTTCGCCTTTTCGTCTCCGGCACACATAGTTGCCAGTTTTTGGGGCAGCGGCGTCATCAGACCGGCTTCCGGCACATGGGGCACATTGGCGGGACTGCTTGTCTACATGGCCCTTCAGCAATGGATTGGCTTCTGGATGTGGATTGTCCTGATTATTGCAACTTTTGTAGTGGGAGCCTGGGCCTGCGAAGTAACGGGACACGACATCGGCGTTCATGATCACAGTTCCATTGTCATCGACGAAGTCTTTGCCATATGGATGGTGCTTGTCAGCGTTCCGGCAACAATCGCCTGGCAGGTGGGCGCTTTTTGCGCCTTCCGTTTTTTTGACATTGTCAAAGTACAACCGGCCAAATACTTCGATACAGATAAACACTGGCAAAACGGTTGGGGAGTTATGCTGGATGATGCGGTCGCGGCCGTCTATGCCATGCTCCTGCTCTTCGCCATTCATCGGATTATCGGATAACTCAACCACATCCAGCCGTTCCAACAAAAAAAGCAAGGTGGAAACACCTTGCTTTTTTGTTGGAATATTCATAAGCGTTTTGCTTTTCCGCCCTATTTTTCTTCCACGCTCAAAAATTCGATACAGGAAAGAGGAGCATTGTCCCCCAAGCGATTCCCGATCTTGATAATGCGAGTATAGCCACCATTTCTTTCCTGAAAACGGGGACTCAGCAAATTGAACAATTTTGCGACCATTTTGGGATCGCGGACAACAGCCAAAACCTGGCGCCGAGCATGAAGATCATTCCGTTTTCCCAAAGTAATCATCTTCTCGGCAATTTTTCTCAATTCCTTTGCTCTGGTGTCGGTCGTGGTAAGTTTCTCATGCTCTATCAAAGAAGTCACCATATTCCGCATCATAGCCTGGCGATGACTTGTATTACATCCCAACCGTCTTCCGGCATTATTGTGACGCATCGCTGTTTACCATTCCTTTCTCGACAAACTTTTATGTTACGTTTCTTCCCGACCTTTTTTGATCATCTCCAAATATTCGGGATCAGGGAAATTCCCCAGTTTCATTCCCAAAGACAAACCCATGTCTGCCAGAATATCCTTAATCTCATTCAGAGATTTACGCCCAAAATTCTGAGTTTTGAGCATATCTGCTTCTGTCTTCTGAACCAGCTCACCAATCAAATGTATCTGAGCGTTCTTCAGGCAGTTCGCACTTCTCACCGACAGCTCCAGCTCCTCAACATTACGGTACAACCGCTCATTGATTTTGGCGCCATCGTCAACGACAGGCTCTTCAACAACATCTACATCTTCATCAAAGTTAATAAAAACTTGCAACTGTTCCTTCAGAATTTTAGCGGCAAAAGCCACCGCATCGTCAGGCCGTACACTTCCATCCGTGTACACTTCCAAAACAAGTTTGTCATAGTCGGTAATCTGCCCAACCCTTGCATTGGTGACAGTTACATTAACCTTCTTAACCGGAGAAAAAATCGCATCAATAAAAATCGTTCCAACAGGAGCCTTCTCATCACGGTTGCGATCTGCCGGAACATAGCCCTTTCCCATGGAAACCGCCAAATCCATTTCCAGATCGGCGCTTTCGTCACACGTGGCAATATAGTGTTCCGGATTCAAAATCTTTACATGAGAATCTGTAAGAAAATCACCCGCCGTGATAACACCGGCTCCTTTATGCACAACACGTATATTCCGTGTCTCTGACGAGTGAAGCTCCAACAACACGCCTTTCAAATTCAGAATGATATCAGTACCATCTTCTATTACACCAGGAATAGTAGAAAACTCGTGCTGCATCCCTTTCAATCTCAGGGATGTAATCGCAGCCCCCTGCAACGAAGACAGCAAAACCCGGCGTAAAGAATTACCCAAAGTTATTCCAAAACCTCGTTCCAAAGGCTCTGCAGTAAACTTTCCATATGTCTCGGAGAGAGTAGTCTGATCCACCTGAAGGCGTTTCGGCCTGATAAGATCTCTCCAGTTTCTTTGCATACAAACATCCCCCATCGTCGGATCCCGTTGATGAAATAACCCTTATTTAGAATAGAGCTCAACAATCAACTGTTCCTGGAAAGCAGGTGTCGTCATCTCTGCACGTACTGGAAGAGTTTTAAGAACGCCTTTGAAATTTTCGCGATCCAGTTCTATCCAAGAAACATTTTCCCTATGGGCCGCACCATCCAACGCTGCATTGATGCTCTCGATACTTCTGCTTCTTTCCCTCAAGGTTACAACATCACCCACTCTTGTAATAAAAGAAGGAATGTTTACCTTTCTGCCGTTTACCTGGAAATGGCCATGACGAACAAGAATACGTGCGGCTTTCCGAGAAGTTGCAAATCCCAGTCTATACACAACACTGTCCAGGCGCCGCTCCAGAAGAACCAGCAGATTCTCGCCTGTTACGCCCTTCATACGCTCGGCCATGTCAAATGTCGCTTTAAACTGAGATTCCAAAAGGCAATACGTTCTTTTAATTTTTTGCTTCTCTCTCAACTGGGTCCCATAGTCGGTAATTTTAACCCGTCCATGACCATGCTGACCAGGAGCATATCCTTTACGCTCAAGAGCACACTTATCGGTAAAGCAACGGAAACCCTTTAAAAACAACTTATTATTTTCCCTTCTGCACAAACGGCAGACAGGACCAACATAACGTGCCAAGTCAACCCCCTTTTATTCAATCAAAATTCCCTTTTTATACCCTTCTCCTTTTGGGAGGACGGCAACCATTGTGAGGAATAGGAGTAACATCCTTAATTTTCGTAATCACCATCCCGGCGCCTTGAATAGCGCGCACCGCCGCCTCACGACCAGCCCCGGGACCCTTGATATAAACTTCAACCGAATGCATTCCCTGTTCCTGGGCTTTTTTGGCAGCATCTTCGGCCGTCATCTGGGAAGCAAACGGCGTACTCTTACGAAATCCCTTAAACCCTTTCGTGCCACACGACGACCAGGAAATGGCATTACCTTTCTCATCAGAAAACGTAATGATCGTATTATTAAATGTCGACTGAATATGGGCAACGCCTGTAGCCACATTCTTCTTTTCTTTTACTTTTTTTACAAACCGTTTTCCACTTTTAGCCATTATGTTTCCTCACTCACTATTTCTTCTTACCCGCAACAGTCCTCCGCGGTCCCTTACGTGTTCTGGCATTAGTCTTGGTTTTTTGCCCACGTACAGGAAGCCCACGACGATGACGCAACCCACGATAACAGCCTAAATCCATAAGACGCTTAATATTGGTCGATACATCTCTCCGCAAATCACCTTCCACCTTATACTCATGTTCGATGATTTCACGGATTTTGGCCACATCAGACTCATTCAGATCATCAGAACGAACATCCGCCGACACACCAGCTTTCTGAAGAATCTCACGCGACGAAGACGTACCTATACCAAATATATACGTTAATGCTACTTCTATACGTTTATTCCGAGGCAAATCAATGCCAGCAATACGTGCCAATGTCTAACCCTCCCCCAAAAAATAAACTATCCCTGTCTCTGTTTGTGTTTAGGATTTTCGCAAATGACCCGGATCAACCCTTTGCGTTTAACAATTTTACACTTTTCACAAATAGCTTTTACAGATGCTCGTACTTTCATTGGATCAACCCTTTAAAAAAATGAAATCTTAACCGCTCGCCCGTATCTTCAAAATAACATTTTGAACGTCATTTCTGACTTTTCCGATATCGTTTGTACCATCTACCGAAAACAAAAGACCTTTTTCCTTGTAATACGAAAGAAGCGAAGCTGTCTGCCTTCTGTAAACTTCCAACCGCTCCTTGATGGTCTCCCGTTTATCATCATCTCTCTGGAACAGTTCTCCCCCACACTTGTCACATTTTCCCTCTACGCGCGGAGGATCAAAGCTGACATGATAACCACAACCGCATTCTTTACATATGCGGCGCCCTGACAATCTTTCAATCAGAATGGCATCATCCACTTCAAAAGAAATAACACCCTGCAGCGGCCTGCCAATTTTCTTCAAAACTTCTTCCAAAGCATCCGCCTGCGGAATGGTACGAGGAAAACCATCCAAGATAAAACCATCCTGGCAATCACTTCCCTGCAGACGTTCCTCTACAATCCCTATGACAACCTTGTCAGGCACAAGAAGCCCTTCATCCATAAACTTCTTTGCCTCTTTTCCCATGGGAGAACCGTTCTTGACAGCCAAACGCAACATATCTCCCGTCGAGATCTGAGGGATATTATAGGAAGACACTATTTCTTTCGCCTGGGTTCCCTTGCCGCATCCAGGAGGTCCTAACAATACGATCCGCATTTTGCCACTCCCCTTGTCGCCTTAATGTCGTCCTTTTAAAGTAACGCCCTTCATAAACCCTTCATAAGAGCGCGAGATCAAATGCGCCTCTATCTGCGCAACAGTATCCAGCCCTACTCCCACCACAATCAGCAACGATGTTCCGCCAAAATAAAAAGGAACATTAAACTGATTGATCAAAAATGTCGGCAACACACAAACCGCAGAGACATATATAGCCCCTGCAAAAGTAAGGCGACTGAGTACGGCATCAATAAATTCCGCCGTTTGACTACCAGGGCGAAGTCCTGGAACATACCCCCCCTGCTTGCGGATATTATCCGCAACATCAACAGGATTAAAAGTTATCGCCGTGTAAAAATAGCAGAAAAATACTATAAACCCCACATAAGCCAAATTATAGAGTATATGACTTGGCGTCATATAGGAAGCGATTTTCTGAATCCAGGGGATATCAACCAAGCCCGCAACCGTAGCTGGAAACATAATGATGGAACTTGCAAAAATCGGGGGGATAACACCACTCATGTTGACCTTAAGCGGCAGATGGCTGCCCTTGCCTCCGGCAGAGCGCATCCCGGTCACTCGCTTGGCATACTGAATAGGAATCCTTCTTTGTCCTCTTTCAACAAAGATAATGGCCCCTATAACAACCAGCATCACAACCAGGATGGCTACCCCTACAAAAACCGATATGGCCCCCGTATTGATCAGGCGCAACGAGTTGAGGATAGCCACGGGCATATCGGTAACAATCCCCGCGAAGATAATAAGCGAAATACCATTTCCAATGCCACGTTCGGTAATCTGCTCTCCCAGCCACATAATAAAAGCAGTACCCGCGGTCAGCGTAATAACTGTCAATAAAACAAAACCAAAACCCGGATGGGGCACCACCAATGCCCCGCCTGGGCCACGCATGGTCTGCAAACCGACCGCAATACCAGCCCCCTGCACAATGGACAAAACCACCGTTCCATATCTTGTCCACTTGGTAATGACTTTTCTCCCGTGCTCACCCTCCTTTGAAAGGCGCTCAAGCGGTTCAAAAACTACCGTCAGCAACTGCAAGATAATGGAGGCGCTGATATACGGCATAATTCCCAGTGCGAAAACAGTCATTCGGCTCAAAGCGCCTCCTGTAAACGCACCTACCAAACCCAGCAATGTTCCCTGGGTTCCTTCAAAAAACTTCGCTAAAACCGATGCATCAACTCCAGGAGTAGGAACAAAACATCCCACCCGATAAACGGACAACATCCCCAATGTAAAAAGCACCCGGCGCCTCAACTCCGGGATAGAAAAGATGTCGACCAGTTTTTGAATCATATTAGATTACCTCTACAGTTCCACCTACATCAGAAATCTTTTTACTTGCAGCTTTGCTAAATTTATTTGCTTTCACAGTTAAAGACTTGGTGAGTTCTCCATCACCCAAAATCTTAATGGCATCAACGTCCTTGCGAACCAGTCCTGCTTCAATCAACATATTCCCATCAATAACGCTATCATTGTCAAACTGGTTCAGAGCTTTAAGGTTCACAACGCCATAAACGCACCGATCCAACGGAGTAAATCCACGTTTTGGCAAACGTCTCTGTAACGGCATTTGTCCACCTTCAAAACCTGCCTTTACACTCCCGCCGCTCCGCGCTTTTTGACCTTTATGCCCTTTTCCCGCAGTTTTACCATTTCCGGAACCAGCACCGCGACCGATACGTTTTTTATCCCTTGTAGCCCCAACTGCAGGCTTCAATTCACTCAAATCCATCATTATTCCCCTTCAACATCTATCATATGACGAACTTTATTAATCATGCCACGAGAAGCCGGGGTATCAACCAGCTCACAGGTACTGTTCAGCTTTCCCAACCCCATCCCTTTCAAAACTTGGGAAAAATATTTATCTTTCCCTATGCAGCTTTTCCTTAAAGTTACTTTCAACCGTTTTTCAGACATTCTTTCCTCCGTTTTCATCAATCTCCGAGAATGCCTCGCTGAGCCATAATCTCTTCATAGCTCTTCAACTGCCCCAATGCATTCATGGTCGCACGCACAACATTATGCGGATTGTTGGTGCCAATGCATTTTGTCAGAATATTCCCTATCCCTACCGCTTCAAGTACCGCACGCACCGGTCCACCTGCAATAACACCAGTACCTTCGGCCGCAGGCTTCAAAAGTACCCGGCCTGCCCCATATTTACCAAGAACATCAAAAGGAATGGTTTTTTGTTTCAATTTCAAAGGCACCGTAATCATATTTTTCTTGGCCTGCTCAGTACCTTTGCGAATGGCTTCGGGAACCTCTTTGGCTTTTCCCAAACCAAATCCCACTTTTCCCTGACCATCTCCTACAACAACAAGAGCAGAAAAGCTAAAGCGTCTTCCACCCTTAACAACCTTGGCGCAACGATTGATATGTATCACACGATCTGTAAGCGTCTGTTCATTTTCACTGTGAAGCACAGCTACCCCCCTCTTTACTTAAAATCTTAGAAGATAAGACCACCTTTTCTGGCACCATCAGCCAGAGCCTTAATCCTTCCATGGTATAAAAAACCATTTCGATCAAATATAACCTTCTCAATATTATTAGCCAAAGCAACCTTGGCAATAGCCAAACCTACCTTTTCAGCAGCCGCAATATTTCCGGAATAGTCCCCATCTCCTAATCCAACTTTCTCAGGAGTTAAAGTCGACGCTGCTACCAAAGTTTTTCCTTCTTCATCTTCAATAATTTGAGCATAAATATGCTTGGCACTCCGAAATACAGTCAATCTCGGACATGCTTTAGTTCCTAACACCTTTTTACGCACACGCTCTTGTCTTCTAAGACGCGCAATATTTCTCTCGGTTTTAGTTCCCATAATATTCACCCTTTATCTAATTTAGTATTGGACGGTTTTAATGCTCCAGCAGATAGCCCGCGTTTTCCCAAGCAGTCACACCGCCCGCCATGGACTGGACATTAATAAATCCGGCCCGGGCCAAGATGCTGCCTGCGATATTGGAACGAAATCCAGAACGGCAGTACACTACAATGTTGTCTTTACGATCAATCTCCGGGAGCATCCCGTTCAAGAGATCCGCTAGCGGAATATGTCTGGCTCCCCGTAAATGACCGCTTTCCCATTCGGCATTGGTGCGCACATCCAGCAATATCCCCGACACACCCTGCTGCACCGCCACGCAGGAGAGCTGGGCCAATTGAGCGACGGGGCGACCGCTCAGGATCCACGTTTTGATCCCCCCAGAAAGATATCCTAGCACGCGGTCGTAGCCGATACGACGCAGTTCGATCAGCATGTGTTCGTAGTCACGACGATTGGCCGTGACCAGAAGCAGCTCCGCATCCGGAGAAACGACCATGCCTACCCAGTTGGCCAATTGTTTCTCCAATCCGATGTTGATGCTGCCCGGGATATGCCCGCCGCCAAAGGCTTCGGCCTCACGAGAATCAATAATCACAGCCCCTGTGGCCATGGCTTCCGAGAACTGAGCAACACTCAGCGCCCGGTCCAGAGTACAGGCTTCCAGCAGGTCAGCCCCACGCGCATTGGTGGCAATGATATGCGTGAAGCTTTTGGGTCGTGAAGGCAGAGCTTCCAGTACCGCCGCACGAAAGCTTTCAAACGACGAATACTGAAGCATAGGATTGGCCTTGCGTTCGTAGCCCAGAGTGGAACTCCGTTTGGAGCTCATGCCTTTGCCACACAACGAGCCCTGGCCGTGGGCCGGAAAAATCTCCAGGTAATCGGGGTAATTCCGCAGTTTTTCATACAGGCTCATGTACAGATTCCGGGTCTGTTCCTCGAGCAAATCCTCGCCTGCCAGATCAGGACGGCCCGTGTCACCGACAAAGAGCAGGTCGCCGGTAAGCATGAGCTGCGGCTCCGGAGAACGCTGGGTGTCCGTAACCAGAATCGAAATGGAATGCGGCGTATGCCCTGGCGTGTGCAGTATCTGCAACCGCGCCGCACCGATCTGAAGCATATCGCCTTCGCGCAGGTTCCGAAACGGGAAGGTCACCGGGGAACCTTCATACATGTAGATCTCCGCCCCCGTCGCGGCACGCAATTCCTGCTCCCCGCTTACATGATCCGCATGGAGATGGGTGTTGATGATGTGGGTAATGCGCATACCTTCGTCGCGGGCGATATCCAGATAATCCAGAATGTCGCGTTTAGGATCGATCACAACCATACCACCAGCCTGCGGACAGCCAATGCAGTAGGAAAAACATCCAAGTCCTGGTGTCATAATCTGCTGGAAATACATGAGTTCTCCCTACGATGCGATTGCAGGAAACGCTCTATCTGAAGTGCGATTGAGTTTTCTAGCCTTGATAGCAACATTCTCAAAAATTACTTCTTACCAGTCTTGCCCGCTTTACGAATAATGTGCTCATCTCTGTACTTTATCCCCTTCCCCTTATACGGTTCCGGAGGTCTAAAGCCACGAATAATAGCAGCAGTCTCCCCGACCAGCTCCTTGTCAGCGCCTTTAACACTGATGTTGGCTTTATCAACTTCTATCTTTATTCCCTCGGGAACCGGAAACTCTATCGGATGAGAATATCCCAGAGAGAGATTCAAAACATTCCCGTTCATTTCGGCACGATAACCTACACCTACAATCTCCAGGACTTTCTCGAACCCATTGGTCACACCATTAATCATATTGGCAACCAAAGTTCTCACAAGCCCCTGCAAAGAAGAATTTTTAAAGAGTTTAGGATCATGTGCAACAACGATCTTTTCCTCTTCCACTTTTACTCCAACCTTCTCTGGAAGTACTCTGGAAAGTTTTCCCTTGGGGCCCTCTACAGAGAAAGAGTTACCGTCCAAAACGACATTGACGCCTGATGGAATTACAATCGGCTTCTTACCTATCCTCGACATTTTTCGCTTCTCCCAGCTTTTTACCAAATATTACAAAGGATCTCCCCGCCAACATGGGCACGACGAGCATCCTCATCCGAAAGAATTCCCTTTGATGTAGACAAAATGGCACACCCCAAGCCATTTTTCACTTTAGGAATATCCGAACATCCAACATATATCTTGGACCCAGGCTTGGAAACCCTTTCAATCTTGTGGATAATATGAGTATCCGCATCATCATACTTGAGATATATCCTCAGATTGACAAAGCGGCCATCATTAACCATTTTAAAATTCTTGATATACCCAAGATCTTTTAACGCTGTAGCGATTGAAAGTTTCAACTTCGATGATGGCATATCCACTTTTTTAAATTTCGCCATCCCGGCGTTACGAATCCTCGCAAACATATCTGCAACTGGATCAGTCATCCCCATCGGTCACCTTCCTCTCCCCTTACCAACTGGATTTAGTTACCCCAGGAAGTTTACCCTGAGATGCCAATTTCCTCAAACAAATACGACACATCTGAAATTTACGATAATAACCACGAGGACGTCCACAAATCGGGCAACGGTTATATTCTCTCACCGCAAACTTTTTACGTCTTTGTGCCTTTATCATCATAGATTTTTTAGCCACAATTTCCTCCAATTTTATGCTTTTCTAAAAGGCATTCCCAAGCCACTCAAAAGAGCCCGTCCTTCCTCATCCGTCCTGGCTGAAGTTACTATAGTAATGTTCATTCCCTTGATCTTGTCAACTTTTTCCAAATCAATCTCGGGGAAAATGATTTGCTCACGCACACCAAAGGTATAATTTCCGCGGCCGTCAAATGCTTTGGGGGAAATTCCTTTAAAATCGCGTACACGAGGCAAAGCAATATTTATCAGTCTGTCCAAGAACTCTCCCGCTCTCTCACGCCGCAGGGTGACCATACATCCAATCGGCATACCCTCGCGCAATTTATAAGTAGCTATGGACTTCTTGGCCCTGGTAATAACCGCTTTTTGACCGGTTATCCGTGCTAATTCATCCACTGCAGATTCCAGGATTTTGGGATTCTGAATAGCTTCTCCCAATCCCATATTGACCACAATTTTCACAATCTTGGGAATCTGCATAACATTATGCAATCCCAAATCTTTCTGCAACTTTGCACGTAATTCGTTTTTATAAAAAGTACTCAGCCTATCCATTTATCAACTCCATCTCGTTCCTAGCCCAATATATCTTTACATTTTTTACAAAAACGGACTTTTTTGCCATCTTCCCTGATCTGAATCCCTACACGAGATGCCTTGTTACAAGATTTGCAAAGAATCATAACATTCGATATATCAAGAGGAGACTCTTTTTCAACTATACCGCCCCCTGCATTTTTCTGACGATTAGGACGCGTATGTCTTTTGACAATATTCAGACCCTCAACCAAAACGCTCCCTTTTTTCCCGTCCAATACTCTGATGACCTGCCCCGTCTTACCCTTGTCTTTTCCGGCCTTGATTATAACTGTATCGCCTTTTTTAATATGCATTGCACACATCGTACATATCTCCCATGAAGATTTTTCAAAGAACCTCTGGAGCCAATGAAACAATCTTCATATAATTTTTTGAACGCAATTCACGCGCTACCGGTCCAAAAATTCGCGTTCCAATCGGCTCACCAGCAGCATTGATGATCACTGCAGAATTTTTGTCGAAACGGATATAAGACCCATCACTACGCGAAATTTCTTTTACTGTACGGACAACCACAGCCTTCACCACATCACCTTTTTTAACTTTGGAATTAGGTAAGGCTTCCCGTACCGAGCAGATAATCACATCTCCAATTCCCGCATATTTTCTTTTGGAACCACCGGGAACCTTTATACAAAACAACTTTCTGGCACCAGAATTATCCGCCACATCAAGGACAGTCTGCATCTGTATCATTTGCCTAATATCTCCTACTGGTCAAACAACAACTTGTTTTTCCAAGATTTCACGCACGCGCCAATGTTTATCACGAGAAACAGGCCGCGTTTCCACGATCAATACCTTATCCCCAATTTTGCAATCATTATGCTCATCATGCGCCTTACATTTAACCGTGCGCTTAACATATTTTTTATACTCAGGATGTTTTATCAAATTATCCAGTCTGACAACTACAGTTTTATCCATTTTATCGCTAACAACTATGCCCACGCGAGTTCTTCGAATTTTCCTTACAGTATTCATTCTCACACCTTCACTTATTTGATACCTGCAAGAATGGTTTCAACTCTTGCAATGTTTTTCCGTACATCCTTAAGCTTGGCAGTATTCTCCAGCTGGGCAGTATGATGCTGATATCTCAGATTAAAAAGTTCTTTTTGAAGCTCGCCTTTTTTTTCCAACAATTCTTCTCTTCCCAAGCTACGAAGATCTTTACACTTCATCGGAAACCTCCTCGGACATCACTATCTTTGTGCGAACAGGAAGTTTCTGGGAAGCCAAACGCAAGGCCTCTCTCGCAACATCTTCCTTTACACCCTGCATCTCGTAAAGCATTTTCCCGGGGAGAACCACCGCCGCCCAACTATCAGGCGCTCCCTTTCCACTACCCATACGGGTTTCAGCAGCTTTCTTTGTGATTGGCTTGTCAGGAAAAACCCGGATCCAAATTCTTCCTCCACGCTTAATATAGCGCGTCATGGCTCGACGAGCCGCTTCAATTTGGCGAGAGGAAAGCCGGCCACAGCCAACAGCCTGTAATCCGAAATCACCAAAATTCAAATTACAACCACGACTCGCTGAACCAGTCATGCGTCCTTTAAATTGCTTTCTATGTTTAACACGGTTAGGCATTAACATCTTAAAGATTCTCCCTTATCCTACCTTAACAATCGGCTCTTTACCCAAAACCTCACCCTTGAAGATTAAGACCTTAACGCCGATTATACCATACGTAGTTTTCGCCTCCGCATAACCATAATCTACATCGCCTCTCAGGGTATGCAGAGGAACTCTTCCTTCCCGATACCATTCGGTACGGCTCATTTCTGCACCGCCCAAACGACCACTACATATAATCTTGATACCTTGCGCACCAAATTTCAGAGCGGTACTTACACTCTTTTTCATGGCACGTCGGAAAGCCACACGCCGTTCCAATTGAAGCGCCACGTTCTCAGCTACCAACTGGGCGTTTATTTCCGGTTTGCGAACTTCCTGAATATTAATAAAAATCTCTTCATCCGTTAATTTGGACAAATCTTTTTTCAGGGACTCGACCTCGGAACCCTTTTTCCCAATAATAATTCCTGGACGAGCAGCATATATATTGACTTTTGCCTTATTGGCCGCTCTTTCCACTTCAACCCGCGAAATCCCGGCATGATAAAGCCGCTTTTTAAGAAAATCACTTAACTTCAAATCTTCATGAAGCAACTTGGCATAGTCAGCTTCCGCATACCACTTTGACATCCAAGTCTTATTGATTTTCAACCTTAAACCAATTGGATTTACTTTCTGCCCCAACTTGCCACCTCCCCACTCTTCATTATTTTCTTCTGCTTACGTTATCTGTTAAGACAACCTTAACATGACTTGTAGGTTTACGTATACGACTGGCACGACCTTGGGCTCTCGGCATGAACCTCCGCAGAACAGGGCCTCCATCAACCGTGATCTCCTTGACGAAAAGCCGGTCGACATCATCTACACCTTTTTGCTCAGCGTTGGCTACAGCTGAACTTACCAGCTTAGCGACTACCTCAGCAGCTTTATTGGGAGAAAACTTCAAAATATTCAAAGTTTCCTGCACACTTTTACCCCGAACCAGATCAGCAATCAATCTGGATTTCTGGGGAGACAGCCGTCCATAACTTAACCGCGCTACGGCTTCCATAAAACTCTCTCCTTAAATATAAAGAATCACTTCTTCCCTTTACTTGCTCTCTTATCCGCATGTCCATAATATGTACGGGTAGGAGCAAATTCACCAAGCTTATGCCCCACCATATTCTCTGTTACAAAAACAGGAATAAATTTCTTCCCATTATGGACAGCAAACGTAATGCCTACAAACTCCGGAAGGATGGTGGAGCGTCTCGACCACGTTTTAATTACTTTTTTGCTTTGATCGACGCTGGAATCACCCAATTTTCTCGTAAGGCATTCATCCACAAACGGACCTTTTTTTACTGATCTTGCCACTGTCAACTCCTAACTATTTTCTACGTTTCACAATAAAACTATTAGAACGCTTGTTAGTCCGTGTCTTATATCCCTTCGTCGGCACGCCCCATGGAGTACAAGGATGCCGTCCTCCAGAACTCCGTCCTTCACCACCGCCATGCGGATGATCAACCGGGTTCATTGCCACACCACGCGATTGAGGACGCACACCCAGCCACCGGTTACGGCCGGCCTTGCCCAGTTTTACATTCTCATGTTCCAAATTGCCCACCTGCCCAACCGTGGCAAAACAATCCTGAAGCACCATCCGCACTTCCCCGGACGGCAACCGAATCTGGGAATACTTGCCCTCTTTGGCAGTAACAACTGCAAAAGAACCGGCACTCCGTGCCAGCTGACCACCCTTGCCAAGCTTCAACTCAATATTATGAACGGATGTTCCCAGCGGAATAGAGCGGATCGGCAACGCATTACCCGGCCTGATATCAACATTTTCCCCGCTTACGATCTCGTCACCGATCGAAAGTCCCATGGGCGCAATAATATAGCGTTTCTCTCCATCAACGTAAGAAAGCAACGCGATCCTGCAGGAACGGTTCGGATCGTATTCAATCGTAACGACTTTTGCCGGAATATCACGTTTGTCACGTTTGAAATCT
>JAILGY010000091.1:0-3206 GCA_024696325.1 bacterium
CCAGGAGATGCCGTACAGTATTCCGCCAATGACCACAAACAGTCCCGCCACCAGCCAGAGTCCCTGCCGGAACAGATGCGGCGCATCCTCCTGACGCCGCGCGCCCACCAGCTGCGCAATCAGGGGCGTCTGCGGCAACAGACAGCCCCAGCAGAACAGCGACAGCGGATTCCAGATAGAGCAGGCCACGCCCACCGCCGCCATTTCGCCGGGGCCCGCCCAGCCGGTCATGACGATATCGGCGAAATTCATCCCCATCTGCGCCAGATGGGTGATAAAGACCGGAATGCCCAGCCAGGCCAGGCGCTTCAGCTCCGCCCTGGAAAAAACCGCCTCAAACGCTTTCAAAAATTCCCCCGTTTTCCCCATCCGCCGCCAAAGACAAAGCGGCCGCCGGAGAGCAAAACCGGCGGCCGGAAAAGAGCTGTCATCCGAAAGAAATCGCGGAACTCCTCTTTATGAGGACAGACGCCGGGAAATGGATGCCAACTGCCGATCGCAGCGCTCCAGTTCCGCCAAATGCTGCTCCATCTCATCGACTTCCCGCATCATGGCCACAGATTTCGAGGTTCTGCCTCTCTCCGCCTGAACATCCTCCACGATCTGCCTGTTGGCGGCGATCTCCTCTTTCAGGGACGCGATATCGGAGCGCAGCTGCCGGCGATATTCCTGTACCTTTTTGTGTTCAGCCGCCAGGGCGCTGCTCTCTGCCTGATAGTCTTCGTATTCGGCAACCAGCCGGGCCGATTCCCGATCCAGCTGATCAATTTCCTGCCGCAAATCGGCATTGTACCTTGCAACGTCCGAGTTGGTCTGGCGCGCAGCAGCGATACTGTCATCAAGCCAATCTTCCTGGGAAGCGTACTCCGATTTCCTGTTGGCAATATGCCGTCCCGTCAGAAAACCACCGATACCGCCCACTACCGCACCGATACCGGCACCCTGCAATGCACCGCGATGCCCGCCGCTCAATCCGCCGATAACTGCACCGATGCCGGCACCGATGCCGCTTCCCACCACGGTTCCTTCGGTCTGGGTCCGCGTCCGTTCATCCTGAATGTTGGCACATCCCGCCACAATCATCGTCATCCCTGCCAGCATTGCAACCACTGCCCGCTTACGCATGATTTTTCTCCTTTTAAGCTCAAGAATTCGCCCCTAAAGCCTGCATTTTCATCATGGCTTCCGGGGAACAACATCTTGCTTTTTATCCTGCTCCGCGACGATGCTCTCAACCAGATCGCACAGGGACGGCATGAATTCCTGCTGCTGAGGATCCTCGGCGAGGGCTCCCTCGACATTGAGCCAGGAGACGCCGTCATTCCAGGCCATCAGCCGTTTCACCGGCGGCTGCAGCATGAGCAGCCGATCAAGTTTCTGCAGCATATCCGGAGACAACCTGCCATCCAGGCCGAGCAGCATCCTCAAGGACGAGCCCCGCCCCAGCAAACGGCTCAGACGCTGCCACAGATTCTGCACACCCACATAGGAGAAGAAGCCGGGGGCCTGCAGAAATTGCTCCGGCGCAAGATGGACCACCTCGCCCGACTGCAGCAAAGCCTCCGGCGCCATCAAGCCGGCCACCAGCATGTCGCCGTTTCGCGCCGCCAGCAAAGTCGCCGGCAGAGGCAGAGAACCAGCCATCTCCGACACCCGCACATCGTCCCAGCCGGGAATCTGCCGCGCCGTCCAGTTGCCGCCCACGGCATTTATCAGAGCATTCATAATTTCGGCCAACACCTGATCGCGGCCATTCAAGGCAACGGTCAGGCCCGGCACTTCCAAACCCATGATGCGGGCCGGAGCGCCGACCGCAAAGGACAGTCCCTCAAAATCCTCCAGGGCATAGCCGCCCAGCAGTTCCTTCAGGTCAAGAGGCTGCCCGTCCCTGACCCGGAACATGCGCAACACGTCCAAAAAGCCCAAATGAAAAGCCCCAAACAGAAAGGGCTCCCTGTCGCCATAGAAGCGCAGCAGTTTCGGCGATACCGCCTTCATCCGGATTCGGGAACGCACATTCTCCGGAAGCTGACAGTTGCTTGCAAAACGCCAGCCTTCCGAAGTCCGGTGGATAAAAAGTTCCTGGAAAGCCGGTTCCTGCACAAAATTCTCCTGCCCATCCAGCGCATAGCTCATCTGTCCTTCGAGCCGGAACCAAATGTCATGCTGCCGCTCCGGCGCCTGGAAAATCCGGCCGCCGGGGAGCAAAGCCCTCTGCAAAGCCGCTTCCACCACTTTCTGACTGTCGCCCAGCAGCAGCTGATCGCCAGCCGCCGCAATAAAAACCACATCGTCCAGCCTGTGGATACCCGGCGCCACATTCGGTGTCACCTGCCAACGGGTGCTGTTTGGTTTGACAAGCGCGGCCAGCTCCGCGCCGCCCAGGTTCGCGACATCGTCCGCGGTAAAGTTTCCGGAGGCGATGCGCGCCAGTTGTTCCCGCGCTTCCGGCAAACGCACGGCCATCACCACATCATCCTCCTCGACCAGACCGCTCAGGGCCAGCTCGCTGATCGGCGCCGCCTGCAAAGCCCGCAGCACCTTCACCGCGTCAGGCGCCAGACGCGCCAGACGATCCAGCAATGGCGGAGAAACCAGTTGTTGCAGCACAACGTTGGGATGCATGACTTGCAGGGCAAGATGGGAAACTTTCGACTGCTGTGTGTCGATCACCACCTGCTGCGACGCGGCTTCCGGGCCGGGCACGGACGGAGCGGCCCATACCGCAACACTCAGCAACACTCCCATCAGACACAGTCCCAAACTACGAAAGAGAGAAGTCATCGAATGGGTTCTCCTTTCAAAAAGAGTTTGTATACGGAGCGGCATGATATCCTGAAAAAGACATACAGGAACAGTCTTTTACCATACAAAACAAAGACCCGGATTTTTATCCGGGTCTTTTATTTTACCCTTCTACGATCCGCCACTCGTCAATCTGTTTGGTCTTTGTGCTGAAATTTACGCCCAGCTTGAATAACTTGCGCGGATCCGCCGCATAGGGCGCGGCATAGCCTTTCTCCTCGATCTGCTGCAAAGCGGCTTCGGCGGACTGATCCACCTTCAGTTCCAACACGTAAATGAAATCTTTCGTCTTGATCACCACATCGGAACGTCCGCCAGCAACCGGATGCTCCACCTCGCAGTAGAAACCGATGAGACGAAAAATGGTAAACAGCAGATTGCGAAAGTAAATCTCACCGGGT
>JAILGY010000100.1:0-2734 GCA_024696325.1 bacterium
GTGTTGGGCGTTGCCAATGTCCACCAGGCAACCCTGGATATCGGCAAACTGGCCAGGGACCACTACAAGGGAAACGTTATCGGCATTACCGGCAGTGCCGGAAAAACAACGACGGTGACCATGTTGGCGCATGTTTTGAGCGTCTTCGGCAAGGTCGGGCAAACCGCCCGAAGCGCCAACCTTCCCATCGGCATTGCATGGAACATGGCCGTCATGCCGCAAGATGCCGACTACTGGGTATTGGAAATGGCCGTTGGACGTATGTCCCAGAACAGTCAAATGATCCGCCCGGATATTGCCATTATGACCAATATTGCTCCTGCCCATCTGGAATATCATCATTCCGTTGAAAATATTGCCCTTAAAAAGTCACAAATCTTCGAGAAAATGCCACCCGGAGGCCTGGCGGTCATCTGCCGCGACATTCCCCAGTATGATTTGATTCGGGGACAGGCAGAATTGTACGGAGCGCAGATTGTCTCCTACGGAGAACACCCCGCATCGGACATCCGTTTGACCCACTACGAAGAAAATACTGCGCACGTCCAACTTGGTGAACACCCTCTTCTTATTACCTTGCAGGCACGGGGCAAGCATATGGCCATGAATGCCCTGTCGGTGTTGGCCGTAGCGCAGCACTACAAACTGGATATGCCTGCTGTAGTAAGAGCACTGGGCAATTTTCAACCAGTTGCCGGTCGTGGAAAAATAAAAGACATACAGATTGGAAAGAAGAATATCCGGATAATCGATGAAACGTACAACGCAAATCCATTATCCATGAAAGCGGCACTGAATGCGTTTGCGGTGTCATCCTGCCCACCGCAACACCGCGTAGCCATACTGGGAGACATGCTGGAACTGGGTGCAAATTCGGAAAAATATCATCTGGAATTGTTGCCTTTTCTTGAAGCTGTCAAGGCACGCATAACAGTTTTATGCGGAGACCAGATGCATGCCCTGTTTTGCTTATTCAATAAATCAAAAGCACAAAATACAGTGTACTGGTGCAAAAATATCGATGAATTAATTCATTTCTTCAATGAAAATACCAGTTTATTGCTTGATGGAGATGAATTTTTGATTAAATCCTCCCACGGAGTAGAACTCCATCGGTTGATAGCCTTTCTTGAGAGTATCGGTTCTTCTCGTACATAAAGTTCCACATAAAAAGGCGAAAGCACGCATGAGATGCTTTCTTGTCATTTTGAGAACTGAGGTGCTCCCCAAAAATTGGACAGGTATGAAACAGCAGCCTCGGAGGGATAACGCCTGACATGGAATACAAACGCGGAATGAAGAAAACAGCCTGAAAAACGACGGTCTCCGACACGCCCGTTCCGGGCGAGTCCTCGACCGCCGTGACCAAGCTAGATTAATAGGCTAATAAGTGTTTAACAAATGGGCTCACCTCAGAAACAGCAATAAAGCTGGGGAAAGGAAAACTCTCTTGCGTTGGGCTGGAATGACCTTTGGCTGGAAAGAGGACGGTAAACGCGTGTTGGCTGTCCTGCTGGCGGCCCTGATGATGGCTGTCAACATCAAGACCTTCGTGCAGGCAGGCGATCTCTATCCCGGCGGCGTCACCGGACTGACCGTGCTGCTTCAGCGGCTCTTCCAGCAGTTTCTTCATCTGGACATTTCTTTTTCCGTCATCAACTTCCCGCTGAATGCCATTCCGATCTTCATCGGTTTCCGCTTCATTGGGCGCAAATTCACGTTTTATTCGCTGGTCTTCATCCTTCTGAGCGGCATTCTGACCGATCTCATACCGGCCCAAGCCATCACCTCCGATCCCCTGCTGACCTCCGTTTTCGGCGGACTTCTCACCGGCCTGGCCATCAGCCTGTGCCTTATGGTGGACACCACCAGCGGCGGAACGGACATCATCTCCATCTACCTTTCGCAGAAGAAGGGCGTGGAAACCTGGAACCTGATCCTCGGCTTCAATACGGCATTGCTGATCTGTGCGGGGTTCCTGTTCGGCTGGGACAAGGCGCTGTATTCCATCATTTTGCAGTACGTCTCCACCCAGACCATCCATACGCTCTACCGCGAATACCAGCAGCAAACGCTCTTCATCATCACGGACAAGGGCCAGGAAATCGCGGACGCAATCCACGAAACCTGCCACCACGGCGCATCCATTATGCAGGCGGAAGGTTCGCACGAGCACCGGATGTATCACGTGGTCTATTCGGTGGTTTCCGCCGCCGATGCACGCCGGGTCATACTGGTGGTCAAAAAGATCGATCCGCACGCCTTCGTCAATTCGTTCCGCACCACGGAACTTTCCGGATATTTCTATATGAAGCCGAAGGATTAAAAACACAAAAGGCGAAAACACATATGAAATGCTTTCGCCTTTGTCATTTTGGGAACGGCCTGCTTGATAAAAAAGCTTTCAAATTACATAGTTATCCGCCACGGTCTCACTCATGAGATCCGCCAGTGTAATACCGTCGAAATATTTGTTGGTCAGCTCGTTGAAGCCCCGCCACATGCCTATCGTGCGGCAACTGCCCACCCGCGGACAGGGTTTGGCGCCATGTTCCAAGCAGGCGACCGGCGCCAGCTCCCCTTCGGTCAGGCGCAGGATCTCGCCCACCCGGTAATCTTCCGGAGCGCGGCACAGACGGTAACCGCCGCCCTTGCCGTGCTGCCCTTCCACCAGCCCCGCCTTCGTCAAAAACGGCATGATCTTTTCCAGATACTTTAAGGAGATCTCCTGCCG
>JAILGY010000173.1:0-3558 GCA_024696325.1 bacterium
GAGCAACGAAAACGGGCTGGTCATCATGCCGATAGACGAGGAGGGCAAGCCGCTTTCCAAGGAGAAGTACGACCTGCTCACCGCAGAACAGCGTCAGGAGATGGACGGCAAGGCGGGCGTGCTGAAAGAGCGTTTGAACGAAGCGATGCGCCAGGCACGGGAAATGGAAAAGGAACTGCGCGAAAAGACCCGCCAGGTGGCCCGTGACGCACTCACCGTGGCGGTGGGGCATCTGTTCGCCGAACTGGAGGAGAAGTACCGCGATTTTCCCAGGGTGCTCAAGCACCTGCGCAACTGCCGCGGCGACATGCTCGATCGCATCGACGAATTCCGGCCCGCGAACAACTATTCACAGACGGCCGTTCCCGTGGAACGCGAGGAATCGCCGCTGGAACGCTACCGCGTCAATCTGCTGGTGGATAACAGCGAACTGACCGGCGCCCCGGTCATCTTTGAGAAAAACCCTACCTACCTCAATCTGTTTGGCCGTATTGAGCACGTCATTCACATGGGCAACGCCAGCACCAATTTCCGCATGATCAAGGCCGGTTCGCTCCATCGCGCCAACGGCGGCTATCTGGTGATCGACTGCCGCGAGCTGTTTGCCGTTCCCTATGTGTACGAGGCTCTGAAACGCTGCCTGCGCAATCACGAGGTCAAAATCGAGGACATTTCCGAACAGTTCCGTACCATGGCCTATGTGTCCTTGAAACCGGAGGCGATTCCCTTTTCCGCCCGGATCGTGCTGGTGGGCTCGGCGCAGTTTTATTACACGCTGCTGGACATGGATCCGGATTTCCGCAAGTTTTTCAAGGTCAAGGCCGATTTTGACGAGGAGACGGAAAACACACCGGAAAATGTTCTGGAGTATGCCCGTTATGTGGCGACCCGTTGCCGCAGGGAACAGCTGCCGCATTTTACACCGGACGGCGTGGCCTGCGTGGTGGAGCATGCCGCTCGGCTGGCGGAAAACCAGAAGAAGCTCAGCTGCAGTTTCCGTGAACTCTCCGACCTGATCCGCGAGGCGGCCTTCTACGCTGCTGGCAACGGGAAAAAGCTGGTGGATGCGGCCTGCGTTACTCAGGCGCTGGCCGCCGGCATTCAGCGCGCCAACCGCATCGAGGAGCAGCATCGTGAGCTCATGCGGGAGGGCACGGTGCTGATCGACACCGACGGCGCACGGGTTGGCCAGATCAACGGCCTCTCGGTCGTTGACATGGGTGATCACTCCTTCGGCAAGCCTTCGCGGCTGACCGCCAGCACCTGGCTGGGGCATGGCGGCATCGTCAATCTGGAGCGGGAGGTGCAGCTCTCCGGCCCAATTCATGACAAGGGCGTCATGATACTGAGCGGTTTCTTCGGCGCCAGATACGCGCAGAAAAAACCGTTGGCGCTGGCCGCCAGCATCTGCTTCGAGCAGTCCTACGGCGGTGTCGAGGGCGACAGCGCTTCTTCTGCCGAGCTTTACGCGCTGCTCTCGTCGCTGGCGGAGGCTCCTCTTCAGCAGGGGATTGCCGTGACCGGCTCGGTCAACCAGAATGGCCATATCCAGCCGATAGGCGGCGTCAATGAAAAGATAGAGGGCTTCTTCCGGCTCTGCGCGAGCCGCGGCCTGACAGGCGAGCAGGGCGTGGTCATTCCGGTGCAGAACGTCCGCAATCTCATGCTGCACGACGATGTGGTGGCGGCGGCCCGCGCCGGCCGTTTTCACATCTGGGCGGTTTCCACCATCGACGAAGGCATCGAGATTCTCACCGGCCTTCCGGCCGGGCAGCGCGACGAAAACGGCAACTGGCCGGAGGGCAGTATCAACGATCGGGTCTATCAGAAGCTTCGGGAGTATTCCGAGGCCGCGGATGGCAACGAGGATTCGTCTCGCCGCCATGCAGGGCGTGGCCGTAACCACCGTCTGAAATTGTAGAAGATGCTGTTTGATACCCACTGCCATTTCGATCTGCTGGAAGACCGCGCGCAGTGGCTGGAAAAGTGCCGTGCTTCGGGAGTACGGCATTTTCTTGTGCCGGGGGTTAATCCGTTCCACTGGAGGCGGCTTGTGGCACTTGCTCAGGAGGAGCCGGATGCCTGGGCCGCGCCCGGAGTGCATCCTCTGGCGGCAGATTGCTGGAATCCACAGGTTGCGCACACGCTGGAGGAGCTGCTTGAGCTGTCCCGGGTGGCGGCTGTGGGAGAGATTGGGCTGGATGCCTATACAGCGGAATCGCGGCGTGAACTTCCCCTACAGGAGGCGGTGCTGCGTGCCCAGCTGCGTCTGGCCCGGGAGGCCCGTTTGCCGGTGCTGCTCCATTGTCGCAAGGCCTGGGAGAGACTGGTGAATATCCTGCGCGAGGAATGCGCCTTTGAATATGGCGGCATCGTGCATGGCTTTTCCGGCAGTGTGGAAATGGCCCGGATCTGCGTGGATATGGGCTTTGCCGTCGGAGTGGGGGGCGCCTTGCTGAGAAATGGCGCCCGCAGGCCGCCGGATGTCGTGCGGGCGGTTCCCGAGGAGATGCTCGTGCTGGAAACGGATGCCATTGGCGCCTGGAGCGGCTGCGAGCTTGGGGACGTGACGCGCAGGGTGGCGCAGCTGCGTGGATGGAGTGAAGAAGGGGTGGCGGAACGGACCACGGCCAACGCCCTGCGGATACTGAATCTGAAGAGATGACAGATATGACGATGGAGCATGGGGAAGAGGGACGTTTTGCACGCTGGGAATTGCTGGCCGGTGCGGAGAACTTGCGGCAATTGGGGCGGATGCGCATTCTGATCGCCGGCGTGGGTGGTGTCGGCAGTTTCGCGGTGGAGGCTTTGGCTCGTGCGGGCATTGGTCATCTTGTGTTGGTCGATCCGGATGTCATCTGCCGCTCCAACCTGAACCGCCAGATTCATGCGCTGGAGGAGACCATCGGGCGTCCCAAGGTGGAGGTCATGGCCGAACGCTGTTTTGCCATCAATCCCGGCATGACGGTGACCAGGCACCAGATAGCGCTTTCCGCCGCCAACGCAGAGGAGCTTCTGGACGGGGACCTTGCGGCGGTGCTGGACTGCGTGGACAACATCAGCGCCAAGATTCAAATAATGGCTACCTGCCATGCCCGCGGGATACCGGTTTTTTCCGCCATGGGCTTCGCCGAAAAGCTGGATCCCTGTGCGATTGCCGTTTCCGATCTGTTTGAAACCCGCAACTGCCGCATGGCGCGGGTTCTGCGCAAGGAACTGCGGCGACGCGGCATTTCCTCCGGCGTGACGGTGGTCTTTTCCTCCGAACAGAGCATCCCGCGCCGGCCGGCGGAACCCACGCCCGTCCACGGCCCCTGGCAGCGTCCCGCACTGGGCTCGACATCCTGGATTCCGCCAATGGCCGGCCTGACCATGGCCGGCACCGTCATTCGCACACTGCTGGAGATCTCAAACGAGGCCGGCCCAAGAAACAGGAAGATGGGGAAAACTGTCGGGAGTTGAAACGCCCGCTTGCGAAAGCTCCTCAGCTTTCGGTGCCCAGGAGGCCAATCTCCGCGGCATAGGGGCGCATGCCCTCAATGCAGATCGCCGCAACAT
>JAILGY010000009.1:0-9648 GCA_024696325.1 bacterium
ATGTTGGCCATGTCTCGTGTTCTTCCCATTCGGAATCTCTTTCGCTATACGCGCAGGTTTGCCCGGTTCCATCCAGGCTGGTTTCATCTGAGTAGAGTGATTTTGTATGACACCCATCCAATCGCAGGCAATGCGGGATCATACCGTGAAAGCTTCATGTATCCCGGGGCGTAGTGTACACGGGTATGCCGAGCGCCTGCATCAGTTGCTCTCCGTGCTCCAGGAGTGCCGCCCTGCCGAGATCGGCCAGCATTTTGCCGATGCGCCTGCGCGAATCGGGGTCGATATCCTGCAGGGATGCGAGGACTGTGCCCGGATGGGTGAGAAAGCCCATCCAGAACTCCCTGTCGAAACTGCGTGCGTCCGTTGAGCCGAGCACATGAAAAAGGGTGTCAACAAATAGCCGGCGTTCTTCGTCGTCCACTTCGGCAAGCCAGCGCCGGATCACCGACTGGATATAGAGGCTGTCCTTCGTCAGCATGGGGCTGCGCACGAACCTGCAGCCCTCGACCTGCCAGGAATAGGGATCATGCTGCAGAATGCTTACGGAGTCGCTCTCGACTATTTCATAGCCGTCCGGGTGGGCGAGCAGCATGCCGATGATCGAGGACTGGGGCACGAATGACATCAGGCGGTCCCGGATCGTTTCATAGAGCCTTGCAGCCTCGCCCCTGTCGGGGAAGCCCGGTCCGTCGTAGTTATAGACGCGGATGATGCGCTTGAGGATGTCCGGGCCGGTCTGTGCCGCGGCGTACATGGCGAGATTGCCGCCCTTCGAATGTCCGCCGGCATACAGCCTCCGTCCGGTACGGGCAGCAACCCGGGCAAAGTATGCGGCGGCCGCCGCCTGCGCCGGGATCGGCATCTCGTACGACATGCTGAGGTCTTCCTTCCAGCCTACGAGTGTACTGTCCGTGCCGCGGAACGACAGGAAGGAATCGCCGTCCGGAAGATGAAAGGTCACGGCGGCGAACTGGATTTGGGCGCCTTCGTCGAAGTCATGTTCGAAATCGGACAGCACCAGGCCGCCGAACCGCGCGCTCGCGGCTGCCGTTTCCAGAAGCAGGGCATCGTTTTTTGCCGTGAATCCGGCAGAAACGGTTTTGCCCTTTAAAACCTGGGCGAGCTCGCTTAAGGGACGGCTTTCATCCCGCCCCATCCCTTTCTCCCAGAAGATCATGGAAAGCTGCGCCAGGATCAGTCCGTCGACTTCCCCGAGGGGGATGACAGAAAAGGGGAGGTCGCCCCGCCAGCGGATATAGTCCAGCATGTTGCTCATCGTACATCCTTTGTAAATATGCAAGGTGTCTTATGCGCTGCCAGCAAAATGGAGTACATCGTTTTCTTCCCAAAATGTTCAAGGCGAGTATAGTGATTTTGGCCGTTATGACAAACTTCATTGTCCCGGAGGCACTCTTATGACCCTTCTTCGTGCAGGCGTTCTTTCCGATACTCATATCCATGCTGCCAATGCGGCTTTCTGCCGCCAGGTTGCCCAGATCTTTGCCGGCTGCGATGTCATCATTCACGCGGGCGATCTGACGGAGAGCGGCATTTTGACCGCCTTTGCCGGCAAGACCGTGTATGCGGTGTATGGCAACTGCTGCAGCGCCGTGACCAAGGCCACGCTTTCGGAGCGTCTCCAGTTCCGGCTGGGGAATTTCACCATCGGCCTTGCTCACGGAAACGGGCGGAAGAATATTGAGGACAGTCTGTGGATGGACTTTCCCGAAGCGGACTGCATCGTGTATGGCCACACCCACCGGGCTGTCTGTCACCGGGAAGGCGACAAGCTGTTTCTGAATCCGGGTTCCTTCCAGAGCGGTTCTTACGCCATTCTGGAGGCGGGGGAGACGCTTTCCGCCCGGCTCTGCCAGATTGGGTGAAAAGTGCTTTTTTTGAAAATCGGCAAACTGGCCTATATTTGCCCGCCCAGGACCGTCCTGAGCAGGATGGCCGTGTAGCCCGCATAACAGGCCAGCAGCGTCGCGCCCTCGATGCGGTTGATGCGTCCCGGTCCCCGGAATCCATAGCCGAGTACGAAGAGCGACAGCGTCAGCATGGCCATGGTCAGCATGTCCCGATGAAAGACTTCCGGTTCTACCGCCATCGGATGGATTGCACCGGCGATTCCCACCACCGCCAGGGTGTTGAACAGATTGGAGCCCAGGACATTGCCGAGGGCGATATCGTGCTCCCCCTTCCTGGCCGCGATGATGGACGAGGCCAGTTCCGGCAGGGAGGTGCCGACCGCGACAATGGTCAGGCCGATAATCAGGTCGCTGATCCCGAAACCATGAGCGATCTCGACTGCGCCCCAGACCAGAATACGGGAACTGACAATTAAAAGCGCCAGTCCCGTCATCAGCCAGAAAACCGCGCGGCTGAGGGGCATGGCCTGAGTATCCAGTCCTTGCTCCATTTCGCTTCCCAGCATATCTTCCTTTTTCCGCAGTCCCTCCCGGATGCTCCAGGCCATCAGGCCTCCGAACACGGTCAGCAGGACAATGGCATCAAGCCGGGTGATGTGGCCATCCCGGAGCTGCCATGCCGCCAGCGCGGTGGCCAGCGTGAGCAGGGGCAGTTCCTTGCGCAGGACCTGCGACTGGACGGCAATGGGGCTGATCAACGCGGTCATCCCCAGAATCAGGGCGATATTGGTAATGTTGGAACCGTAGGCGTTCCCCAGAGCGATGCCCGGATTGCCCTGCAAGGCGGCAAGAAACGAGACCACCAGCTCCGGCGCGGAGGTGCCGAAGCCCACAATCACCATGCCAATGAGCAGGGGAGGCATGCCAAAATGACGGGCGGTGGAAGCCGAACCTTCCACAAAACGATCGGCGCTCCAGACGAGGAGGGCCAAACCCACAATGACAGCAATGCAGGCCAGTGTCATATGAACGAAAAACTCCTTCGTGACGATTCTCTTTGGAATAGATGCGGATCCGGTTTCTCCGCTTCACACCGGATCGGGCAGCCAAACGCAAAAAGCCCGTGATTTCTCACGGGCTTTTATATTTGGTTGGTGCCGAAGGCGAGACTCGAACTCGCACGAGCATCCGCCCACTACCCCCTCAAGGTAGCGTGTCTACCAGTTCCACCACTTCGGCAGTGCGTTGATTCTTATATGCGTAGCGTCTCCGAATGTCAAGGGAAAAGCCCACGAAGAATTTCATTTGTCCGCAGGCGAACTGGCTTCCGGTGCCTGCTGTTTTTCGGGTGCAGGGGCATCCGCAGCTTTTTCATTTTCCGCCGCCTGAGCCTTCTCCCGCTCGGCAACCCGTTTCTGAATCGCCTCGACACTCGCGGAAGTGGTCGCATCTGCCGCTGGCGCGGCTTTTGTTTCGGTCTCTACAGCTTTGGCAGCCGGTTCCTGCCGGGCTTTGGCAGCCGGATTTTCCTCAGATTGAGCGGGTTTTTCCTGTTCTGCGGCTGCGCCTGCCTCATCCGTCTTTTCCGAAACAGCCGGAGCGCTTTCGGCCGGTTTTGCTGCTTCCGTGGCATCAGCCGCTGCTGCTGCCGGTTCGGAATCTGCCTTTGGTTCGGCGGCAGACGGTTCCTCCGCCGGAGTTTCAGTTGCCGGAGCTTCTGTAGCTGCCGGGGCTTCCGTAGCGGCTGGCTCTTCCGTAACTGCCGGAGTTTCTGAAGCGGCTGGAGTTTCCGCAGCGGCCGGCACTTCCTTGATCGGCAGCTTTTCGGGCATGATGCTGCTCATCTGAGGCTGTTTGGAGACGTAGCTCAGCCACAGCGTGGTCAGCATGAAGATGACGGCGATAATGGTGGTCATCCGCCCCATGAACGATTTGCCGCCACTGGCGCCGAAAACCGTATTGCTGGCGCCCGCGCCAAAGCTTGCGCCTATTTCGGCGCCTTTGCCGCCCTGGATCAGGACGACGCCGATAAGGCACAAACAAACCAGAACATGGATGATGGTCACAAAAGTTGTCATAACGTTCCTCTTTTTATCGTGAAAAAATAAATTGCCGGATATCTTGATCCGTTCGCCGCCCTCTTTAGCACAGAAAAGCCGTGGGGAAAAGCCGCTTGTTGCTTGTCACATGCCCAGCGCGTTGCGGATAAGCGCCAGAAAATCCTCCGCCTTGAGGCTTGCGCCGCCAACCAGCGCGCCGTCGATATCCGGTTCCGCCAAAAGCGCTGCGATATTGTCCGGCTTGACGCTGCCGCCGTACAGAATGGGGATGATCTTCGACGCTTCTCCGCCGAAGTTCCGATCCAGCATGTCACGGAGGAAACAGTGTACTTCCTGGGCCTGATCCGGCGTTGCGGTTTTGCCGGTTCCTATGGCCCAGACCGGCTCGTAGGCAAGCGTGATCTGCTGGGAAACGCTGGCGGGTACCCCCAGGAAACATTCTTTCAGCTGTTTACTCAGTACGTTGAAGGTTTTCCCTTTCTCCCGTTCCTCCAGTGTTTCGCCGACGCAGAGGATCACGTGCAGATCCGAACCGATGACGGCACGTACCTTGCGGTTGATGAAGTCATTGCTTTCATTCAGCAGCTGCCGGCGTTCGGAATGGCCGACAATCACGTACTGGCAGCCGGCGTCCCGCAGCAGAAGCGGGGAAACTTCACCGGTGAAGGCGCCGCGGGCTTCGGGATAGCAGTTTTGGGCGGCCAGAGCTATGGGACTGGACTCAATCACTTCCCTGACAGCGGCCAGAGCGGTGAAAGGCGGCGCAATCGCCACGTCCACTTCCATATCCGGGGTAACGCCCTCGACGATTTTTTGGGCGAGGGCGCTTGCCGCATCAATGCTCTTGTTCAGTTTCCAGTTGCCGGCGATAAATGGTCTGCGCATGGACTTTTCACTCCTCCTTTTATCTACGCTTGTTTACATTTTGTCGTTCAATGCCTGGATGCCGGGCAGCTTCTTTCCTTCCAGAAATTCCAGTGAAGCGCCGCCGCCGGTGGAGATGTGGGTCATGCGATCCTCCAGGCCGGAGCGTTTGACCGCCGCCATGGAATCGCCGCCGCCGATGATGGTGACCGCGCCGGAATCGGCAAGTGCTTTCGCGATGGCAAAGGTGCCTTCAGCGAAGGTGGCGTTTTCAAAGACGCCCATCGGGCCGTTCCAGACCACGGTCTGGGCTTTCGCGATAACTTCGGCATAGCGTTTGACGGTTTTGGGGCCGATGTCCAGACCCATTTCATCCTGCGGAAAGGCGCTGTTGTCGTAGGCATGTGCCTCGCTGCTTTCCGGATCGCTTCCCGTCAGATGATCTTCCGGCAGCAGGACGGTCACGTTCTGGGCCCGGCTTTCCGCCAGCAGGTCGCGTGCCAGTTCAAGCTGGTCTTCCTGCACCAGCGAGCGTCCCACCTCAAGGCCTTCCGCCTTCAGGAAGGTGTAGGCCATGCCGCCGCCGATGAGCAGCGTATCCACCTTTTTGATGAGGTTGTGGATGACCGGAATCTTGTCTTTCGCCTTGGCGCCGCCCAGAATGGCCACGAAGGGATGCGCCGGCTCGGTAAGCGCCTGGCCAAGGTAGCGGATCTCGTCTTCCATCAGGAAGCCGGCCACCGCCGGATTCAGCAGATGAGCCACCCCTTCGGTGGAGGCATGGGCGCGGTGCGCCGTGCCGAAGGCATCGTTGACATAGGCATCGGCCAGCTTGGCCAGTTCACGGCTGAAGGCCGGATCGTTGAGTTCCTCTTCCGGATGGAAGCGGACATTTTCCAGAAGCAGCACGTCGCCGTTTTTGAGCGCGTCCACCATCTTCCGGGCTTCGGGCCCGATGCAGTCGGGGGCAAGCTGCACCTCGCGTCCGAGGAGCTCGCCCAGCCGGCGGGCAACCGGCGCCAGCGTGTATTTGGCATCAACCTTTCCCTTGGGACGGCCCAGGTGGGAGGCCAGAATCAGTTTGCCGCCCTGCTGAAGGATGTGTTTGACTGTTTTGAGCGCAGCCACGATGCGGGAGTCGTCGCTGACCTGGCCATCGGCGATGGGCACGTTGAAATCGACCCGGCACAGCACCCGTTTTCCGCCGAGATTCACGTCGTTCAGGGTCATCTTGTTGTACATGCTTTTTCTGTCTCCTTTTTTTAAAAGTACACCGGAAAAACATGAAAAAAAGCGGGAAAGGCTTTTTATTTCGCTTCCCCGCTTTATTTTAAAAATTAACCGGCGATTCTGATGATCAGATCGACAACTCTGCAGGAATACCCCCATTCGTTGTCATACCAGGCGAAGACTTTGGCCATGTTGCCATCAATAACGCGGGTATTGCCGGCGTCAAAGATGGACGAGGCGTCGTTGCCGTTGAAGTCGCTGGAAACCAGCGGCAGATCGCAATACTCAAGAATGCCCTTGAGAGGACCGGAGGCAGCCTTCTGCATCGCGGCGTTGATCTCCTCGACGGTGGCCGGCTTTTTCAGCTCGACGACCAGATCCACCAGGGAAACGTTGGGGGTCGGCACCCGGACCGCCAGACCGTCAAGTTTGCCCTGCAGATGCGGCAGAACCAGTCCTACCGCCTTGGCTGCGCCGGTGCTGGTGGGAATCATGGAGAGACCGGCGGCGCGGGCGCGGCGCAGATCCTTGTGCGGCAGATCGAGAATGCGCTGATCGTTGGTATAGGCGTGAATGGTGGTGATCAGTCCACGGACGATACCAAAGGAATCATCCATTACCTTGGCGACCGGTGCCAGGCAGTTGGTGGTGCAGGATGCGTTGGAAATGACGAAATGCTTGGCCGGATCAAAGTCCTTGTCGTTGACGCCGACCACAAAAGTGCCGTCGACCTCTTTGCCGGGAGCGGTAATGAGGACCCGTTTGGCGCCGGCGGCCAGATGCTTGGCCGCGTCATCGCGTTTGGTGAACTTGCCGGTGGCTTCAACCACGATCTCCACTCCCAGTTCCTTCCAGGGGAGTTTGGCGGGATCGAGTTCCTTGCTGATGCGGATTCTTTTGCCATTCACGATGATGGCGTCCTCTTCGGCGCTGATTTCAGCGTTGAAGATGCCATGCACCGAATCGTACTTGAGCAGATGCGCAAGTGTTTTGGCATCGGTCAAATCGTTGATGGCGACGATGTCCACTCCTCCTGTCGCCAAAGCTCTGCGCAGAACCAGCCGCCCGATGCGGCCAAACCCGTTGATCGCGACTTTTGGGGCCATAGCTTTTCCCTTTCCGTATGTGGGGTTAAGAATCGAAGCGACAAAAACGTCCTTCTTCAAAGAAAACTATCACCTTTTTCCGCTATCGTGAATGATAAAATGTTTTTTATCTGTTTGTCTTTCGTGACGGGGGCGGATTGGAAAACCGGCGAAGATTGTCCTTTGACCGGCGATATGCTATGACACGAGCGTTTTTGCCCGATGGATGCGAAAGCGAAATGTTTTTCAGGACGGTTGAAAGGGGACGGCGCGATTGAGAGTGGCAATGCTGGCAAGCGGCAGTACGGGCAATTCCGTGCTGGTCGAGGCGGACGGACGGCGGCTTCTCATCGATGCGGGCCTTTCGGCGCGTGAACTGGCGCGGAGACTTGCTCAGCTGGAGGTGGATCCCGCCACCCTCAATGCAGTGCTGGTCACGCACGAGCATGACGATCATGTCCGGGGTCTGGTGCCCTTTTCCAAAAGGTACGGAGTGCCGGTGTACCTGCATCGGCGCCTGGAAGCGCAACTGGACAGAAAACCGGCGCTTGTGCGCGTGTTTGACGAGGACGAGCTCCTTGTGGTGGACACGCTGCGGATTGCCCCCTGTCCCCTGACTCATGATGCGGTGGCGCCGGTGGGTTTTGTGGTGGAAAGTTCGGAAGGGAAGGTGGGGTTGGCCACCGATCTGGGACTGGCAACCCGTCTGGTGGCGGATCGCCTGCAGGAATGCCGGGTGCTGATTCTGGAGAGCAACCACGACGAGATTATGCTGCGCGATGGACCCTATCCCTGGCATCTGAAACAGCGGATCAAGAGCCGTCACGGACATCTTTCCAACAGCGAATCGGCGCAGCTGCTGGAGCAGCTGCGCTGGAAGGGGCTGGAGGCGGTCTTTCTGGCGCATTTGAGCCAGAAGAACAACACACCCGATCTGGCGATATCCGCCGCAAGCCGGGCGCTTGAGGGCGCGGATCATCCGCAGCTGCTTGTCGGTTCGCCAAACGAAGTCCGCAGCTGGGAATCGGACGGAAAGGACCCCATCCTGTAACGTCCTTCGGCAAGGGGCGGAAAGGCGCTTTTTTCGGTAAAAGGACAGGGGAAAACAAGTGCCTTCATTCAAATTTTCATTTACAGTTGCTTAATAATTTCAAGAGACAGGGAGAACAAGTCGTGATTGAACGGTATACCCGCAAGGAAATGGCACACATTTGGGAACCAGAAAACCGTTTTCGGATCTGGCTGCAAATCGAGACTCTGGCCTGCGAGGCTCAGGCGCAGCTGGGCGTCATTCCACCGGAGGCGGCAAGGGCCGTCCGCGAGAAGGGGGCCTTCGATCTGGAGCGCATCGCGGCTATCGAGGCCGAAGTCAAGCATGACGTCATCGCGTTTCTGACCTCGGTCGCGGAATATGTCGGTCCCGAGGCGCGTTTCATCCACCAGGGGATGACTTCCTCCGACGTACTGGATACCTGTCTTGCGGTGCAGCTGACCCAGGCTGCCGACGAACTGGCCGCCGATCTGCGCGAGCTCCTGAAGGTGATTCGCGCGCGTGCCTTCGAGCACAAGTATACGGTCTGCATTGGCCGTTCCCACGGCGTGCATGCCGAACCCACGACCTTCGGCCTGAAACTCGCCTCGTGGCATGCGGAGATGGAACGTGCCCTGAAGCGCCTGCTCACCGCGCGTGAGGAGGTTGCAACCGGCGCGATTTCCGGCGCGGTGGGCACCTTCGCCCATATCGATCCTCGTGTGGAGGCCTATGTCTGCGAGCATCTGGGCCTGCGTCCCGAACCGGTTTCCACCCAGATCATTCCGCGTGACCGCCATGCGGCGTTTTTCTGCGGACTGGCGGTTATCGCCTCGTCCATTGAGCGGATCGCCGTAGAAATTCGTCATCTGCAGCGCACGGAGGTGCTGGAGGCGGAGGAACAGTTCACGAAGGGCCAGAAAGGTTCCTCGGCTATGCCGCACAAGCGCAACCCCATCCTGAGCGAAAATCTCTGTGGCCTGGCGCGGCTGGTACGCTGCCAGGCGATACCGGCGCTGGAGGACGTGGCACTTTGGCACGAGCGTGACATCTCCCACTCCTCGGTGGAGCGTGGTATCGCTCCCGACGCTACGGTGACGCTCGACTTCGCGCTGCGCAGGCTGACAGGACTGATCCGGAACCTGGTGGTGTATCCGGAGCATATGCGGCGCAATCTGGAACTGACCCACGGTCTCTGGTGCTCGCAGCGGGTACTGTTGGCACTGACGCAGGCCGGGGTTGCGCGCGAAGTCGCCTATCGGATGGTGCAGCGCAATGCCATGCGGGTTTGGGAAGAGGGCGGTGATTTTCTGAAGCTGCTGTTGGCCGATGAGGAGGTCACGAAGGCTCTGGGCGGCGCGGAGGCAGTTTCCGCCCTGTTCAATCTGGATTGTCATCTGGCGCATGTGGATACCATCTTTGCGCGGGTCTTTGGAAAGGAGTGAAAGCCTATGGTCAGCCGGATAGAAGTTGCTCTGAAAAGTGGACTGCGCGATGCGCGCGGCGAT
>JAILGY010000037.1:0-3041 GCA_024696325.1 bacterium
GCGCTGCCCTCAAATTCGGCAAGCTTTCTTCCTCTGGCAAAACCGCCTATTATCCGCATGGTGCATGTATCCTTTGCACGCCAGTCAATGTCGTGGTTTATTGTGCTTTTGGATGTGTCGTTTTGAGAGGTTCTTTTCAAAGAATCTTTTTATCACAGTCACCCCGGGAATGAAAAAAGACTTTCTGGCGTTTTTCAACCTTTTGCCTTTTTTTAAAGGAGCGATATGGAACGAACCGATCTTGCCTCTTACGCGGTTCTCAGCGAACACAGTCTGGGACGGCGCTATCCCGAAAAACACCGTGACAATCGGCCAGCCTTCCGGCGCGATCGCGACCGGATTATTCACAGCGCCGCGTTTCGCCGGCTGGAGTACAAGACGCAGGTTTTTGTTAACCACGAGGGGGACTACTACCGTACCCGCCTGACCCATTCACTGGAAGTGGCGCAGATCGCCCGCAGCATCGCCGCGTTTTTACGGCTCAACGAGGATCTGGTGGAGGCCTTGTCGCTTTCACATGATCTGGGGCATACGCCTTTTGGCCATACCGGTGAGGAGACGCTCAATCGCCTGATGAAGGAACACGGTGGCTTCGATCACAATGTCCAGTCTCTGCGCGTGGTGGAGGAGCTGGAAGAGCGCTATCCCGGTTTTGACGGCCTCAATCTGACCTGGGAGACGCGCGAGGGGATCATCAAGCACGCGCCCCGTTATGAAAATTCGCCGCTGCTCATCGAAGCGCAGTACTTTCGCGGACTGCATCCGCCGTTGGAAGCGCAGATCGTCGATGTCGCCGACGAGATCGCCTACAACAATCACGATATCGATGATGGCCTGAAGGCGGGCTACATTACGCTGGAACAGTTGCGCGGCGTGGAGATTTGGCGGGAAACCTTCGAACGGGTGGGGCGGATGTGGCCCGGGCTGGACGAGCGCCGCCATATCTACCAGACCATCAGTTCCCTCATCGGCCTTCTGGTGGACGATGTGGTTGCCCATACGCTCAAAATGCTTGCCGGGCATTGTGTGACCACGCTTGACGACGTGCGGCACGCGCCGCAGCGGCTGGTTGGCTTCGGTCCGGAGCTCAACGAGCGCGGGCGGGAGTTGAAGCGTTTTTTGCGTACCAATCTCTACCGGCACTATCTGGTGGAGAGGATGCGCTTCAAGGCTACCTTTTTTATCGAGCGAATCTTTGCCTGCTATATGGAATCGCCGACACTACTGCCGGCAACTTGCGCGCGCGGCGTCGAAAAGTTCGGTTATGAACGGGCGGTTTGCGACTATATTGCCGCCATGACGGACCGCTATGCGCTGGAGGAATATCGCCGCCTGTTCGAGCCCTTCGAACGGGTTCAAAACGGTGTTCTCTAAAAATATCCTGCTATTCCATGTTGATATTTACTCTGAGGGCTGTTTGTGCAAGTATCCGCCCACATGCATGTTTGATGCGCATGCAGAAATGTGCCTGCCTTCGCGCGGTTTTTTTATTGTGTTGCCGGAGACGGTTCGGCTTGGGGTTACTTTGAGGAGAAAGACGGAAACGGAAATGGCGGAACACGGGGAAAACTACGCACCTGGCGCGGAACGGCGGCTCAACTTCACCATGGGAGGGCTGCTTGCGGATATTGCGCGACGCTTTCCCGCCAATGACGCGCTGGTGTATCCGGCACGCAATCTGCGCTACACCTATCAGGAATTTAACGCGCTCTGCGATCGGGTGGCGAAGGGACTGATGGCCATTGGCGTGCAGCGCGACGACAAGGTTGCCATTTGGGCGACCAACGTGCCGGAATGGGTCATCCTCGATTTCGCCTCCAGTAAAATTGGCGCTGCCCTGGTTACCATCAATACTCTCTACAAGAGCGTGGAACTGGAAAGCATCCTCAAACAGTCGGATACTTCCACGCTGTGCCTGATCAAGGGTTTCAGCGATATCGACTACGTAGAGACCCTTTGCCAGATAGCTCCCGAGATCAGAAAATACCCCTTTGGAGAAACCCGCAGCGCCGTGCTGCCCTTTTTGCGGCGGGTGCTGTTCATCGGCGAGGGGGCACCGGAGGGCATGTTGAATTTTGGCGAGCTGGAAAAACTGGGCGAAAGTGTTCCGGAAGACGAATATCGCGCACGTATCTCTTCACTGGATCAGCACGACGTCATTACGCTTCAGTATACTTCCGGCACCACCGGCTTGCCGAAGGGAGTGATGCTGACGCATCACAACATCATCAACAACGGGTACTTCATCGGTGAATGCATGAACTTTACCGAAAAAGACCGGCTCTGCGTGCCGGTACCCTTTTTCCATTGCTTCGGCAGCGTGCTGGCGATTCTGGCTGCGGTGACCCACGGCGCGGCGCTGGTGATTCCCTGGGAATATTTCCGGCCGGAGCCGGTTCTTCAGGCGATTGAGCGGGAAAAATGCACTGCGGTGCACGGTGTACCGACCATGTTCATCGCCGAGATGGAGCATCCCCGCTTCGGTCGTTACGATGTCTCCTCGCTGCGTACCGGCATCATGGCCGGTACGGTCTGCCCGATAGATGTCATGCGTCGCGCGGTCAATTTGATGAATCTGCGGGAAATCACCAGCGTCTATGGCCTGACCGAAGCTTCTCCCGGCATCACGCAGACCCGGGTTTCAGACTCCATCGAACTGCGCGTCTCGACCGTGGGCCGGGTGCTTCCCGGCGCCGAGGCCAAGGTGATTGACGTGAAGACCGGCCAGACTCTGCCGCCGGGACAGCAGGGAGAAATTGTCGCGCGTGGTTACATGGTCATGAAGGGCTACTACAAGCAGCCGGAAGAAACCGCCAAGGTTATTGAACCGGATGGTTGGCTGCATACCGGCGATCTGGGAGAAGTGGATGAAAACGGCTATTTCCGGATCACGGGCCGGGTCAAGCAGATGATTATCCGCGGCGGCGAGAACGTCTATCCGCTGGAAATAGAGAACTATCTGTATACACATCCCAAAATTGCCGACGTGCAGGTTTTTGGTATGCCCGATCGCAAGTACGGTGAACAGGTTATGGCTGCCA
>JAILGY010000065.1:0-5105 GCA_024696325.1 bacterium
ACCCTAAGTTAGTGAAAATACAGGATCAGTCTGGAAAAGGCAAGGAGTTTCATCCCCAAAGGTGGCGCACTGCCCTGCCGGTTCGCCGCAGCCTAAGCCCCCAATGCGGTCAGAGGGATGATGTACACATCGTTTGCCGCAAGCGAGGTATCGGCAAAACAACGCTTGGGCTTGGTACGCACCCGGCTTTTCGCACGTACTGGTGCATCCCAACCATGATTTTAGAGGATTGACAGGTCTTGTTTCAGAGGATGCCCTTGTTATCTCTTGTGTCTTTGCCCAAATCCGTTATTGATGCTAAAAGGTAACACAAGACAAAAAAGTGGCGGAGTGCAGCCATGCATGCGCCGGAGGCAAACCGCATCACCTGCGAAACTTCGTAAAGGAAAGCAGGGTTTTTATGGAAAAAGCATACAACAATCAATTAGATGAGCAGCTCCATCGCGGATTTCGCGCGCTGAACCGTTTCGTCATGGATCATACCTGCGAAATGTGCGCGACAGATTCAGAACTATCCCTGGCCATTTCGGAATCGCAAAAATCGGAATACGTGGTCCGTCAGGACGAATCCATTGATTGCGAACAGGATGGCCCGACCGTCAACATCATCATCTCGCGGAAACGGACCTTTGAAGCCGCCCGACACTATGCGGGCAGAAAGCTCGCAATCCTCAACTTCGCAAACAATCACAATGTGGGAGGCGCCCCCTGGAGCGCAGGAGCTCAGGAAGAGTCGCTCTGCCGCTGTTCCACCCTCTACCCCTGCCTGAAGCATCTCCAGTCGGAATTTTACGATGCGCATAAGGAACAGTACGGCAGGGGGGAAATCGACGAATGGGGCAATGACGATCTGATCTATACGCCGGGCGTCATCGTCTTCAAATCGGACGAATCCGCGCCGAAAATGCTGCCCAAAGAAAAATGGTTTGCCGTCAACGTGATAACAAGTGCGGCGCCGCAACTGTCTCCTTGTGAAACTTTGGACGAAGATCGCCTTTCCCGCGTTCTAACCTCAAGAATCGAAAAGATACTCCGCACCGCCAAAAAAGAAGGGACGGAAGTTCTGATACTGGGCGCGTTTGGCTGCGGCGCCTTTCACAATCCCCCCGAACTTGTCGCAAAAGTCTTCAAAAACCTTCTTGGAAAATACCGCTTTGAAACCGTCGAATTCGCCATCTTCAACCGCGTGGAAAACCCGAACAACAACTTCCACATCTTTGAACGGGTCTTCCGCCCCCTGCTCCGGAACACGGCTCTCTCATCAGAGTCCGCTGTTTCAGGGACAGTCATGAGAGCCATCAGACGCGCCGGAATAAGGGACATCCCCGAAATTGATGATCTCCTGAACCAGGTGAACCTCATCCACCATCTGGGCCGCCCCGATCTGTTCAAGCTGGCGCGCAAGTACACGGACGAGGAACTGGCCGTGATCCTGCAAGACGACAGCCGTCCGGTCTTCGTGGCCGTTGACAGAAACGATCGTGCCTTGGGCTATGCGTTCTGCATCTTCCAACAGCACGTCAATGACAACCTTCTCACCGACGTCAGGACCCTCTACATCGACGACCTCTGCGTGCAGGAACAGCTGCGCGGCCAGCACATCGGCCGGGCGCTCTTCGAGCACGTGCTGGCCTTCGCCCGGGAGAACGGCTGTCACAACGTGACCCTGAACGTTTGGGCTCTCAACGCCGGCGCGCGAAAATTTTACGAGAAATGTGGCATGCAGCCCCAGAAGATCGGGATGGAGACCATTTTGTAGAGAGTTTTGAAGAATGCCCTATTCAGATCAATCCGACAATTCTAAAGGAGAAAACGCATGACAATCCTGTTTCCTGCCCCATTCCGCCGCTACGCCTTCGCTCTGGCGGCGCTCTGCCTGCCGGTCTTCGCAAACGCTGCCATGCCGGACACGGATTTTGTCACCCTGTGCGAAACGGGCACGGCGGTTCAAGTCCTCCAGGCACTGAAAAACGGCGCCAATGCCAAGGCCAGAGACAAGGACGGTTTCCGGGCCCTGGGCATGGCGGCAATGCGCGACAGCGACGATCCGGAGGCCATTTTCGTGGTGCAGGCATTGCTGGATGCCGATGCTGACGTAAACGGCAGGGATTGCGACGGTGAAACTGCCCTTATGAAGGCGGCGGAAGACCGGAGCGATATCCGTGTGGTACGGGCGCTTTTGGCTGCGGGCGCAGATGCAACCGTCCGGAACCGTTACGGTTCCACGCCACTTCGTGAAGCGGCGGGTTACGCGCAAAACCTGCCTGTGGTGCAGGCGCTGCTGGCCGCGGGCGCGCAGGTGGATGCCCGTAACGGAAACGACGGCTGCACGGCGCTTGCCCGGGCGGCGCAGCGTCACAACGATGTTCAGGTGGTCGAAGCACTTCTGGATGCGGGCGCGAATGCAAATGCACGCTGCCGGGATGGTTCCACGCCGCTCATGCAGGCGGCGATCTTCAGTGGCTACGAGGTCGTGGCGGCTCTTCTGGATGCGGGCGCGGACAAAAGCCTGAAGGACAACGACGGCCACGACGCCCTGTGGCATGCACGGGAAAGTGCCCGGGAAGGCAGCCGGGCCAAGGTTGTGGCGGATCCGTCGGTACGCCAGACAGCCGATTACAAGGTCCTTGAAGCGCTGCAAGATGGCACGAAGCAAACCGCTC
Source organism: bacterium (assembly GCA_024696325.1). Taxonomy (GTDB): domain Bacteria; phylum Desulfobacterota; class Desulfuromonadia; order Desulfuromonadales; family JAAYDE01; genus RGIG7977. The sequence goes on from JAILGY010000065.1 coordinate 2,664, forward strand.
CGGAGCGGGACTGTTCCACCGCGGCCACATTTCTTCCCGGCGAATGGGAATGGCTGGAGCGGCCCGGAGCCCGGCCCTTTTTCCTGAAGATCAGCCCGGAGCCCGGAAATTGCCGTTTTGCGGTGGAGGCGCTCTGGCCCCACTCTCCTGCCGATTATTATGTATGGACCTTTTCCGGCGAATGGAACCCGGCAACCCACACGCTTGACTACAAGGGCGGCCGTCATTTTCACAGAATCATGCCGCTGGAACCCGAACGCACACGGGAGGAAGACACCTACCGGGACGGCACAGGCACGCTTCGCCTGCAAGACGGCGTACTGCTCTGGGACGAGCATAAGGAACAGATCTGCACGGACTGCCGCTTTACCAAAAGCGGCACTTGAGCCCGCCGGAAATATCCCGGAAAGGAGATAATAAGAATATGCGCTCTAATTTGAGGGTGATTTTTTCGGCTTTTGTGTTTCTGCTGTTTTATGCCGTCCAAACGGTTCCCGCCGCTTGCCCGCCGGGCTGGCAGGGTGAATACGGGTGGGACGAGTCCACCCCGCATCCCGGCGGAGAGGTCACCATGGGCTGGGACTACAGCATCTCCATCGGAGAGGAAAAGGGCCGCTGCCAGGCCAGCATCGAGGGCGACGGCTTCCAGATGATGCGGCGTATCCTGGCCGATGTGGAGGGCGATGAAAACGAAATCCGCCTGCTCTACCGCGAAATGGGGCCGGACGCGGGTTTCGGTTCGGCGGGCGAGCCCGGTGAACTGCTCTTCCGTCTGAAGCGCGAAGGGCAGGACATCATCACCCATTGGGAGAAAATGCGCCCTCAGCTCGAACAGCACGAGGCGCCCGGCATCTACTTCAAGCCATCGCGGAAGGAATCCGCCGAAACGGTGACGGCTCCCGCTTCTTCCTCCAGAGTGTCCCGTTTCGGTTTTGACGGCTTTCTGCTGGGAGCCTTCATTGACGGCCAGTGGGTGTCCAATGAGGATCTGCAGGAAAACAAACGCTATCACCAGCACCACATCTGGGGCGGAGAGGAAGGCCGGGTGTACCGCTTTGCCGGGCTGGAGACCGATTCGGCCGTCGTCACGGCGGACGCCATGGATCATCACGAGGATGATCCGGACGATAAAAACCGGGGTCCGGAGTTCCACACCATGTCCGTGCAGACCGGCCCGGATCAATCCCGGGGCCGGGGTGATGCCCGCCTGACCATTATCGGCGACTTTGACGCCATGCCGCGCAAGGCGGAGGTTTTGCCGACGGACAACCCGATCTACAGGGAAATCGTAGCCGCCTGGCTGGCGGAGCGGGGGCTTCCCGGCGCGGAACCGAAGATCACCCAGATCATCCGCGTGGATCTGGATGGCAACGGCAAGGATGAAGTGCTGATCGCCGCGCAGAACATCGTCTATCCCGACGACGGAGCCCAGGCCGAACTCTTCAGTTTCGGGCAGGATACGCCCCTGCTGACCGAGTTGAGAAACCCCAACGGCGTGGACCGGCTGGCCCGGGCCGGACAGTACTCCATCCTTCTGCTGTGCAAGGTGGAAAATGAACAGGCGCGCAACATTCCGATCGCCGAATTCATCGCCACCAAGGATAGCCCCAAGGATGAGGATCCCATTACCAGCGCCAGCACTCCCTGGGTCCACAAAATTGTCGGCATCGCCGATCTGAACGGCGACGGCATGATGGAGATACTCACCGCCGAAGCCTTCTTCAACGGCCTCTGGTACCGGGTATATGAAATGCAGGGGCAAAATGTACGCAAGATCCTGGAAAACGGCATAACCGGGGACTGAGCCCCGGCTGCCCGGCACGATTACCCCACACCGATCAAACAATGGAGACTGCCATGAGTACAAACACCTTGAATCAACTGGTTGTAATAAGCACCCTTGCCTGCCTGCTCTGCATTGCGCCCGCAGCCCGGGCGCAGGATGCCGCACCGTCCCTGATGGTGGTTACGCAGGGTACGGCCGGCGAAGAAGGCACTCCTCTTACCCTCAAAGCTTTGGAAGACCTGACACTGACCGTGAAAGAACTGTTCTGGAACCCCAAGAGCGAAAGCATGGACATGGAAAGTGTCAAGCTCACCCGAAAACTGGCTGCCGGAGAAAGCTACAGCTTCACCTTTCTGCCAGCGGGCGACATTCCGAACCTGGCCCTGTGCGCACGGCCGCAATCCGGCGAAGAGCTGTGCTGGACACCCTCTTTTTCCGGCGAGGACGGACATCTTGAAATGGATCCGGGCTTTGTCCTCGAAAGCCCGGCTCTGGTGGAGGTGGCGCACGCTCCCGCTCCCGAAGGCGAGACAAATTTCAGCCTGAAAGCCAAAGTTCCCCTGACCCTGAGCCTCAAGGATATGGCCTTTGACGAAAAGCGCGGCGATATCGCTCCGGTGCGGATCCGGGAGGCACGTCATCTGGATGCTGGCGAA
>JAILGY010000090.1:0-2925 GCA_024696325.1 bacterium
CTTTCTGAAAAAGGTTGTATCAAACCAACATGCGGCGGGTCTTATGCCCGCGGGGAGGTTTTCTTGGGAAAGATTATCGTTATCACCTCAGGCAAGGGCGGAGTCGGCAAAACCACGACCTGCGCATCTCTGGGCACCGGCTTGGCCCGGCGTGGCTATCAGGTCGCGCTGGTGGATTTTGATGTGGGCCTGCGCAATCTGGATCTGATCATGGGCTGTGAACGCCGGGTCGTGTATGACTTTGTCAATGTCATTCACGGAGAAGCCTCGCTGCATCAGGCCCTGATCAAGGACAAGCGCGTGGAAGGCCTGTATGTGCTGCCCGCATCCCAGACCAAGGATAAAAACGCGCTGACGCAGGAAGGCGTGGAAGTGGTGCTGGGCGAGCTGGCCGAGCGCTTTGACTTCGTTCTCTGCGATTCGCCCGCCGGCATTGAGCATGGCGCGCTGATGGCGATGTACTTCGCCGACGAGGCGGTGATTGTCACCAATCCGGAGGTTTCCTCGGTGCGTGACTCCGACCGCGTCATCGGGCTGCTGCAGAGCAAGACCAAAAAGGCCAAGGAAGGCGGGGCGGTCAAGGAACATCTGCTTCTGACCCGCTACGATTATGACCGGGTTGGCCGGGGCGAGATGCTGAGTCTGGAAGATGTCCAGGAAATTCTGGCCATTCCGGTGCTGGGCGTTATTCCGGAATCCGAATTTGTGCTGTCGGCTTCCAACTCCGGGGAACCGGTTATCCTGAGCGGCGAGAGCCAGGCCGGCATGGCCTATGAGGACGCCGTTGGCCGGCTGCTGGGCGAGGAGGTTCCGCTGCGTTTTATCAAGCCGGTCAAAAAGGGCTTCTTCTCTCGTCTGTTTGGAGGTTGATGATGATAGATTTCTTCGACCTGTTCCGTCCAAAAAAATCCAGCGCGAAAACCGCGAAGGAGCGGCTCCTCATTGTGGTGAGCCATGAACGGCAGCAGCGCAGCGGTTACGATTTTTTACCCCAGTTGCGGGAAGAGCTTCTGGCCGTGGTGCGGAAGTATGTTGCGGTCCAGCCGGATGACATTCTTGTCGATTTTCACAAGGAAGAGGGGCGTGAGGTCATGCGTTTGAACGTGGCCATCCCCGATTCCGGGAAGAAGAGCTGACAAAAGGAAAAAACGTTTTTGCCGTTGTGCGGCTGTGCAGAGGTGTTGAGGCAGAGCCTGACTGGCGCGTATCGCGAAGTGCGGTAATGTGCGCGCAGTCAGGCTCTGTTGCTGTTTATGGGTCACCCCTGGGAGGGAGTAAAAGCTTCCCCCTGTGGGGGAAGTGGCCCGAAGGGCCGATAGAGGTCGGAAGGCTGGCATTCACCCCTTCAGGCCGCTACGCGGCCAGCTCCCCCTGAGGGGGCGCCAACTCCCGCTACTTTCACTGCTGCGCTGGAAAGTCGGCGCTTCGCACTGTCACCTCTGCATTTTCCTGTGGGCATCAGACTTCGTCCCATATTCTTGGAAAAGCTCCAAAGGAGAGGGTTTTAAAGGCCCCTTCCCCGAGGGGGCTCCCGGCAGAGCCGGGTGGGGGAGTTGGGGCGTTTTCCACTAAAATCCCGGCAGCCGCAGCTGCTCGGGCGGCAGTAGCAGGGCACGGATCTTTTCCGGAGAAGCCTCGAAGAACTCGTTGCGCCAGGCGAGGAAATAGCGTGCCCGAGAGGTAATGACGCCCAGTTTCCGCAGATCCGCAAAATCAAGCCGCCGGTGGCGGCGTTCCGCGAGAATCCGGCGTGCCGCTACGGGGCCGATTCCCGGCGTGCGCAGCAGCATGCTGTAGGAGGCGGTATGGATCTCCACCGGAAAGCACTCCGGATGCCGCAGGGCCCAGACGGTTTTGGGATCGAGGCGAGAATCCAGTTCGGGTTGATCGCCGGGCAGCAGTTCTTCCGTTTGAAAACCGTAGAAGCGCAGCAGCCAGTCGGCCTGATAGAGCCGGTGTTCGCGCAGCTGCTGCGGCAGAGGATTTTGCGGCAGGCGGTGGTCGTGATTGACGGGGCGGTAGGCCGAATAGTACATGCGCTGCAGCCCGGCGCGTTGGTAGAGCGCCTGGCTCAGGAGCAAAATCTGCCGGTCGCTTTCCGGAGAGGCGCCCACGATGAGCTGACTGGTCTGGCCGGCTGTGACATAACGGTTTCGCCGTTCCTGCCGGTCCTGCGCGATATCGGCGCCGATCTGCAGCATGGGGGCGAGGATGCTGTGACGGCTTTTGTCCGGAGCAAGGTTCGTGAGTGCCCGTTCGGTCGGCAGCTCGATGTTGACACTGACCCGGTCGGCCAGCAGGCCGGCCCGGCGGATCAGCGCCGGATCGGCTCCGGGAATGACCTTGAGATGGATGTATCCTCCAAACTGATGCTTGAAACGCAGTTCCTCTGCAACCTGGTTCAGGCATTCCTGGGTGTTGTCCGGCGTGCGCCAGACGGCGGAGGTCAGAAACAGGCCGCCGATGCGTCCCCTGTGGGAGAGATCGAGCGTCAGCCGTACCAGTTCCTCCACGGTAAAGGTTGCCCGGGGAATGTCGTTGCCGCGGCGATTGGCGCAGTAGGCGCAGTCGTAGACGCAGGCGTTGGAAAAAAGTATTTTTAGGAGCGTTATCTGCCGGCCGTTTCCGGCGCAGATGCGGCAGCAGCCGGGAAGATCGGTGGCGATTTCGCCGTATTGGCAGTCCAGATCGTTGCGGGCCGCAGCCGTCAGTATCAGCAGTTTTTGCGTGGTATCCATGCTCATGTTTCGCGGAACCTTTGAAAAGCCGCCCAAAAGCCGGCGGCAAGATGTTTATATCATTTTCCCGCTTGCCAGAAGCGTTTTTCATGGCTTATACTTCTTTTAGCATGTTCTCTGCCCGGTTTGTGAGGCATAACGCCCACACGGAATAGCTTGATTTCGGGTCTTTTTCAGGATGGCGGTG
>JAILGY010000159.1:0-2220 GCA_024696325.1 bacterium
TATCTGGACAAAACGAAAAGGAGATTTCCGCATGGCGGCAACGGTCGGGCAGTGGCTTCAGTCCCTGAAGAAGCTTGAGCAATTCGATTTTGACGATTTTTTCAGGAAGGAGCGGCTTGGGAAAAAGGAGTGGCTCTGGAAAGAAGGCGATCCCGCGCGGGATCTGGTTTTCATCCTCTCCGGCGCCATCAGGCTTTCACGGGAAAGCGAATTCAGGGGGCGTGCAATCGTCACCGGCATCGTAACGGCCGGCAACCTGCTGGGTGCGGCCAATATCCTGGACGGCGGGTCCCAGGCCGTTTCTGCGATTGCGCTGGAGAAAAGCACCTTTCTGATGCTGGATCGGGAACACTTCGTCCGCCTGCTGCGCGACTATCCGCAGGCCGGCATGGAACTGCTCACGCTGCTTGTCCAGGCGGTTTCCGCGCAGTACGATCAGATCGTCACCCGGCTGGCGTCCATCTTTTAGGCGAAGGCCATTTCTCCTGTCCTGAAGCTTTTCTTTGCGGAGACCCAAGTCAGGTTTCTGCGGGCCGCTCCTCTCCATTGCGCAGAATCCGCCTGATAAGCTCGGTGGTGGAATGGCCGGCCACAAAGGGGATGATTGCCACCTGGCCGCCGTAGCTTTCCACCAGCTCGCGCCCCACCACCTGATCCGCGGTATAGTCGCCGCCCTTCACCAGAATGTCGGGATGAAGCGTTTCTATCAGCTCAAGCGGCGTGTCTTCGTCGAAAACCGTCACATAGTCGATACAGCCCAGCGCCGCCAGAATCCGGGCTCTTTCATCCGCACTGATAAGCGGACGGGACGCACCTTTCAGACGCCGCACCGAATCATCGGAGTTGAGTCCCAGGACCAGCACATCTCCCAGCCCCCGCGCCTGCTGCAGGTACTGCACATGGCCAATATGGAGCAAATCGAAACAGCCGTTGGTGAAAACCACCCGGCCACCCCTGTGATGCACGGTTTCCCTGATGGCAGGCAGCGCCGAACGCGGCACAATCTTGGCTTCTTCGCCCGACCGCCTGCGCGCGGCAGCCCGCAATTCCTCCGGCGTCACCACGGAGGTACCCACCTTGCCGACCACCACGCCCGCCGCCAGATTGGCCAGAGAGGCCGCATCCGATACCGCCAGCCCGGCGCCCAGCGCCGCGCCCAGCACCGCCAGCACCGTATCACCCGCGCCCGAAACATCGTAGACCTCCAGCGCCTGGGTCGGAATATCCAGCTCGTCGCCATTCCGGAAAAAGATGGTCATCCCTTCTTCCGAGCGAGTCAGCACCAGCGCCTTCAGTTCCAATTCTGCGGTCAACCTGCGGCCAGCCGAACGCAAGGCCCTGTCGCTGACCGGCAAGCCCCCTACCGCCTGCATCAGTTCCTTGCGGTTGGGCGTCAGAAGCGTTGCGCCACGGTACTTGCCAAAATCGCCCCCCTTTGGATCCACCAGCACCTGTTTTCCCGCCTCACGCGCCATCCGGATGGCGGATGTCAGCACGTTTTTCGTCAGCACGCCCTTGCCGTAGTCCGACAGCAGCAACACCTGGCAGTGCGGCAGACGTTCCTGCAGAAAATGCAGCAGCTGCGCCTCAGCAGCTTCCGAAATCGGAGCCACGCTCTCATGATCCACCCGCAGCATTTGCTGGTGATCGGCCAAAATACGGGTTTTGCGGCCGGTACAGCGCCCCGGAATCATCACCACGCCGGCATCTGTTCCTCCCAAATTCAACAGCCGCTCCCGCAGACGAAGACCATCGGCATCCTTACCGACCGCACCCGCCACCTCAACACTCACGCCCAGTGTCCGCAGGTTGTTGACGACGTTGCCCGCGCCCCCCAGCCGCAGCTCCTCACGCAGGATGTTCACCACCGGTACCGGAGCTTCCGGCGAGATCCGGCCCGCCTCGCCCCACAGATACTCGTCCAGCATCAGATCACCCACGACCAGGGCTGTTATATCCGGCAGCCTGTTCAGAAAGAATTCCAGTTCCATCGGCGTCGCTCTCCTTCAAAAGAGTCCGTGCAAAACGCTTCTCCCCCTACGAGCTCACTCCTTGCCGCGCTTCTCGCCCAGCCATCCCACATGCCGCCACAGGCCGCGCCAGATCCGCACCTCCCGCGAGTTGAGCGCGCAGCGTCCCAGCATGCGGCGAAAGGTGTGCATGAGATGATCGGGATTCTGGGGATTGAGAAAACCGCTGGAGGCCAGCACTTCCCGCATG
>JAILGY010000226.1:0-16621 GCA_024696325.1 bacterium
ATCGGCTTCATTTCCAACTACATCAGCCGGGTGGCCTGTCTCAACCGGACACTGGTTTGCCACGCCACCTCCCATATCAGCGGCGCCATGATTGAGGCGCTGTACGGCACCTCGCTGCGCATGGTGCATCACGATACCCATCTGGCAACCACCTGAAACCTGAAGGCTAAAACATCATGAATGATTTCCTGAGCACCATGCTGACTCACACCTTTCTGCAAAACGCGCTGTGGGGCAGTCTGCTCGCCAGTATCGCCTGCGGCGTCATTGGCTCCTATGTGGTCGTGCGCAAGATAGGATACATGGCCGGCGGCATCGCGCACGCGGTTCTGGGCGGCATGGGCATCGCCTACTTTTCGGGTCACAGCCCCGTGATGGGCGCATTGATTACGGCTCTGGGCGCCGCCTTTCTGATCGGCTGGACGGAACGCCACAACCGCCATGAAGAAGACATCCTGATCAGCGCGCTGTGGGCGGTGGGCATGGCGGTGGGCATCATCTTCATCTCCCGCACTCCCGGCTATAACGTCGATCTGATGAGCTATCTGTTCGGCAACATCCTGATGATCTCCCGGCAGGATCTGCTGATCATCGCCCTGCTGGACGCGGGCATCGTGACCACGGTCGCGCTGTTTTTCCGGCAGTTTCTGGCGGTCTCCTTCGATCCGGAATTTGCGCGGCTGCGCGGCATCAACGTCGAGCTGTTCTCGCAGCTGCTGCTGGCCTTGGTGGCGCTCACCGTCGTCATCCTGATCCAGGTGGTAGGGCTGGTGCTGGTCATCGCGCTACTGACACTGCCGGCGGCCATTGCCCGCCGCCATACGCATACGCTCGTCCGCATGATGCTGATGGCGGTGGGGCTGGGACTGGTCTTTACCGCCGGCGGCGTGATGATCTCCTACCAGCCGGATCTGCCCACCGGCGCCACCATTGTGCTGCTGGCCGGCAGCGGTTACCTGCTCTCCTGCGCCATGGAAAAAGTGCTGAAGCGTCAGTATCGTTGAAAGATCCTCTTTACACCGAAAATATTCTGTTGTAGGCTGTTTATCTGTCTGCGGAGAGGTGACCGAGAGGCCGAAGGTGTACGACTGGAAATCGTATGTACTGAAAGGTACCGGGAGTTCGAATCTCCCCCTCTCCGCCATACCGAAAATTTAATCCCCACAGGGTTTCTGACGACCTTGTGGGGATTTGCTTTTCCTGCCCTTTTATGTTTCAATCGTCTCCAGAAACTCCAATAAAGCCGCTGGATTTGTCAGTATTGAAGGGTTCTAAACACACTATTCATCAATACAGGTGATGACAAGCTTGTGATGCTAACAATTGTAATTCCGGAATAATTCAGTTTTATGTGCTATGAGGTATATAAATGCAGATTGTTGATGGAAGGGATTATTTGACCGAGGTTAGAGCTCTTATAATAGAATACTCAGAGCGTCTTGGGAGGAACTTGTCTTTTCAGAATATTGAAGAGGAATTGGCAGATCCTGCTCATAAGTATACAGCACCTGAGGGAGAGATACTTGTTGCGGTCGAGAACAAAAATGTACTTGGCATGATTGCATACCATAGACATTCAGATGAAAGATGTGAGATGAAGAGGTTATATGTGAAGCCTGAGGCACGAGGGATGCACCTCGGAGATTTGCTTGTACAGGAAATAATAAAACATGCCCGATTAGCCGGATATAAGGAAATGGTTCTTGATACCATAGAACCGCTCAAAGCTGCAATATCTCTATATAAGAAATATGGATTTGAAGAGTGCGAAGCATATTATAATAATCCGATGCATGATGTGATTTATATGTGTAAGACACTTTAATATTCTTGGTAATCCCCCAGCCTTGCCGCAGATACTATCTTTATCTTGACTATGAAAGGCGCATGAAATTTATTTCAGAAAAAACATGGCGAGAGCAGTAGCAACTAGAACGATTGGCAGAATAGATTCAGCAGCGCGAAATGCTGGACACGCTGATTTTCTACCCATGCGGCGGCCAGTTTATTGTTGATAAGAGTCGCAATTTTTCCAGCTCAAGAGCTTCGGCCTGTCCTTCTGCGGCAAACCAGCAGGGATGCAATTAATGCTTGCCGTTCCCCTTTGCGTGATGTAAGGATAGATGTGTCCCAGAAAGCGCCATGTGTAAGGTGCAAAAAGCCAAGAATTTTTGTTGCGTGAAATCGGGCAGTTGGGAAATGCGTCTGGGGTTCCCTCGCCGATGTTCAACGTGTTTGAAGATTTCATAAAATTGAGCCGGTTCGTTTACCAACAGAAGTGACAGCCTGGTCCTGTGCAACGAGGGATCGTAAACCCCGTCAGGTCCGGAAGGAAGCAGCGGTAGCGGTTTTCTTGTGTGCCGCAGGAGTGCCTGGCTGTCACTTGTGGTGGTAAGGTTTGCCGGTTTTTTTATTGAAAGATGTGCATTACGTCTCCCCTTTCTTTCAGGTGATTCTTCGTGGCATACACTGTTTTAGCCCGTCAATGGCGTCCTCAGCGATTTTCCGAACTGGTCGGCCAGGAGCATGTCGCCGATACGCTGAAGAATGCCATTTGCAATCATCGCATCCATCACGCCTACCTGTTCAGCGGACCACGGGGCGTGGGCAAAACTTCGGCGGCACGCATTCTGGCCAAAGTGCTCAACTGCGAACAGCCCGGTGCGCCGCTCCCCGATCCCTGCAACCAGTGCGCATCCTGTGAAGAAATCACCAACGGCATCGCCGGAGACGTCATCGAAATCGACGGCGCGTCCAATACCGGCGTGGAAGACATCCGCGAACTGAAGGAAAATGTCCGCTACCTTCCCGCCCGTTCCCGCTACAAGATCTTTATTATTGACGAAGTGCACATGCTCTCCAAAAATGCCTTCAACGCCCTGCTGAAAGTGCTGGAGGAGCCGCCGCCACACGTCAAGTTCATCTTTGCGACCACCGAAATTCAGAAGATTCCGATTACCATCCTGTCCCGCTGCCAGCGCTTCGATTTCCGCCGCATACCGCTGGTAAAGATTGTGGAACAGCTGACGGCGATCGCGCAGCATGAACAGATCCGTATCTCGCCCGCCGCACTGCGCCTCGTCGCCAGGCAGGCGGACGGTTGTATGCGGGACGCGCTTTCCACGCTGGATCAGGTGTTCGCCTACGGTGGAACGGAAATCTCCGATGACGATGTGGTCTCGCTTCTGGGAGTGACGGATCGCGCGCTGCTGCTGGAAACGGCCTCCGCCCTGCTGCACAAGGATCCGCGCCTGCTTCTGGAAAAGACCAGCCAGGCCAATGAAAAAGGCGTTTCCCTGCGCCACTTCTGCAAGGAGCTCATAGAGACCTTCCGCGCACTCATCTGGCTGAAAATCGCGCCCGGTGAAGAAAACGATTGTATTGAGGAAAATGGCGAAACCGGTGAAAAGCTGCGCGCGCTGGCGGGAGAGACCACCCAGGAGGATCTGATCCGCGACATGAGCCTGCTCCTGCGGCTGGAAAGGGAACTCTCCAATGCCTCCTTCCCTGCACTGGCCCTGGAAGCCGGTTTGCTGCGCATCTGCCATTTTCCCCAGGCGCTCCCGCTTGCGGAACTGCTGGCGCGCCTGACGGCGCTGGAAGAACGCCTGAATGCCTCATCGGCTTCCGGCGCTGACCGGGGTGACACACCGGTCAGCATGCCTCGTGCGCCCGTTCCCAAACCCGTGTTGAAATCTGTTCCGCTTCCCGGGAGCCATCCGGCGGAAGAAAAGCATGTCCCGGACCGGCTGGAGTCCATACCTCCGGCAAAACGGGAAGAGGACAAAACGCCAGCGCCAGTACCATCCCCGGCGGCTCCTATAACGGAGGATGTGGAAGAAAACATCAGTACCGAGCCAACAGCCCCGGCAACTTGGGAAAGTTTTTTAGCGCAGCTGCGCGGCGAACAGCCCATGCTGGCCGCCTTGCTTGGAGAGGCAAGGCTTTTGAATGACATAACTTCGGCGCGGCTGAAGATCGGTTTTTCAAAAGAAAGCTACGGCCTGCGCGACAGAGATTCACGTGCCAGACTGGAAGAGCTGCTGGGACGGTATTTCCAGCGCTCCATCACGGTCGTGCCGGTCGTTCTTGAGGAAGACGAGCCGGCTCAGAACACGGTATCCGAAGCATCTCCGGCGACAGGATCCGTTCAGGAAGCCAGGGAAAATATTGCCCAACATCCGGCGGTTACATCGGTTTTGAATTTTTTCAACGGTACTCTGGAGCGGGTGGAACCGCTTTCTTCAAAAGAAAAAGGCTAAAGAAAGGAAGAAAAATTTTATGTCGAGAGGTTTTGGGGGATTTCCCGGAGGGAACATTGTCAAGCAGGCGCAAATGATGCAGCAGAAGATCGAACGGCTTCAGGAAGAGCTGGGGGAACGTGAGGTCGAAGCTTCCGCCGGCGGCGGAATGGTACTGGCCAAAGTCAATGGCAAACAGCAGCTGCTCTCCATCAAAATAGATCCGGCGGCTGTTGATCCACAGGATGTGGAAATGCTGGAGGATCTGGTGACCGCCGCGGTGAACGAGGCCCTGCGCAAAAGTTCCGAAATGGTCCAGGAGGAGATGTCCAAGATTACCGGCGGCATCAACATCCCCGGCCTGTTCTGATATCCATGAAGACCGCGCCCACTTTCGACAAACTGGTGGATGAATTGTCGCGGTTGCCGGGCGTGGGACCGAGGACCGCGGCACGGCTGGCGTTTTTCATAGTCAAACAGCCTGATGGTTGGGTGGAAACACTGGCCAAAGCGCTCCTTGATGTCAAACGCAAGATCCGCTTCTGCTCCGTTTGCGGCCAAACCACAGAAGAAGATCCCTGCGCCATCTGTGCAGATCCCCGGCGGGACAGCCGCGTGATCTGCGTGGTGGAAGAGCCGCAGGATGTCATGACGATTGAACGCACGCATGCCTACCACGGCCGCTATCATGTGCTGCATGGCGCCATCTCCCCGCTGGACGGCATCGGCCCGGAGCAGCTGCGGATCGAATCGCTCATGAAACGCCTGGAAGACGGCACAGTGCAGGAAGTTGTGATCGCCACCAATTTCACCACCAAGGGAGAAACCACCGCGCTCTACCTGGCGCGGTTGCTGCACGCCAAAAACATCCGGGTCACCCGGCCGGCGCATGGCATCCCGCTGGGCGGCAATCTGGAATACGTGGACGAAAACACTGTTGGCCAGGCAGTTGCGGCACGGCAAAGTTTTTAAAAGCTTTTATCTCAAGCCGGAAATATCGTATACAGTTGTATACAATCCGCGCCAATCAGGTTAAAAAGAAAAAAAGACTTGTTTTTGGTGGGGCATTTGTGCGCTTCCCTAAAAATTCAATAATCATGCAGAGATCCCATTGATTCAGGAGGTAACCGTGTCAAGAAAGATGGTTTGTATGGATGGCAATGCCGCCGTCGCCCATGTCGCTCATGCCACCAATGAGGTTATTGCCATTTACCCCATTACGCCATCATCAGCCATGGGGGAAGGCGCCGACAGCAAGAGCGCGGCAGGCCAGAAAAATATCTGGGGAACCATCCCAAAAGTCGTGGAAATGCAGGCTGAGGGAGGCGCGGCCGGCGCAGTGCATGGCGCTTTGCAGGCGGGTGCGCTTGCCACCACCTTCACCGCTTCCCAAGGCTTGCTGCTCATGATCCCCAACATGTTCAAAATAGCCGGCGAACTGACCAGCACCGTCTTTCATGTCGCCGCGCGGGCGGTGGCCACCCACGCGCTGTCGATCTTTGGCGATCACAGCGACGTCATGGCCTGCCGGAGCACAGGCTGGGCCATGCTGGCCTCCAACAACCCGCAGGAATGTATGGACATGGCGCTGATCGCCCAGGCGACAACGTTGAGGGCGCGCGTTCCCTTCCTGCACTTTTTCGATGGTTTCCGCACCTCCAACGAGATCCAGAAAATCGAGGAGCTGACCTTTGACGACATGCGCGCCATGATCGACGACGATCTGGTGGCGGCGCACCGCTTGCGCGCCCTTTCTCCGGATCGGCCCATCATCCGCGGCACCGCGCAGAATCCGGACGTCTTCTTCCAGGGACGTGAGGCGGCCAACCGCTTTTACAAGGCACTTCCCGATCTGCTCCAGGCGGAAATGGACAAGTTCGCCAAGCTTACGAACCGCCAGTATCGCCTGTACGGTTATGTCGGCGCTCCCGATGCCGAGCGGGTCATTGTCTGCATGGGCTCTGCCTGCGACACGGTGCATGAGCTGGTAGAACATCTGGCCGCGGAAGGCGAAAAGGTCGGTCTGATCAAGGTCCGGCTGTTCCAGCCGCTGGATGTAAAGAGATTCGTCGAGACGCTGCCGAAAACGGTACGGCGCATCGCCGTACTGGATCGCACCAAGGAACCCGGCTCTGTCGGCGAACCGCTCTACTTGGCGGTACGTTCCGCGCTGGACGAATGGGGCGGCCACGTGTTTGGCTCGGCTCCGGTAGTGGTCGGCGGCCGTTATGGGCTGGGATCCTTCGAGTTTTCGCCCGCGATGGCCAAAGCGGTGTTCGACAACCTGGCCACGCCTCAGCCGAAGAATCATTTCACCGTCGGTATCTGTGACGATGTGACCGGCACCAGCCTGAAATTTGATCCGGAATTCCGGATGCCGCATGACGACCTCTATCAGGCAATGTTCTACGGTCTGGGCTCGGACGGAACAGTGGGCGCCAACAAGAATTCCATCAAGATCATCGGCAACAATACCGAGAACCGGGCACAGGCCTACTTTGTCTACGATTCGAAAAAAGCCGGAAGCATGACCACCAGCCATCTGCGGTTTGGCCCCCAGAAAATCCGGGCGCCCTACTTGGTGGAAAATGCCGATTTTGTCGCCTGCCACAATTTTTCCTTCCTGGAAAAGTACAATATTCTTGGCAAGGCAAAAACCGGGGCGACCTTCCTGCTGAACAGCCCCTATGACAAGAAGACGGTCTGGAAGCATCTTCCCCTGGAAGTGCAAAAGCAGATCATCGACAAAAAGCTCCAGTTCTACATTATTGACGGCGTCCGCCTCGGCAACGAGATCGGCCTTGGTCCCCGGATCAACATCATCATGCAGACGGCGTTCTTCAAAATTTCAGGGATTCTGCCAATCGACCAAGCGGTGGAAGCCATCAAGAATGCTATCGTCAAAAGCTACGGCAAATCGGGAGAAAAAGTCGTCAACATGAATTTCCAGGCGGTAGAGGCCGCTCTGGCCAATTTGGCGAAAGTCACCGTACCGGCACAGGCCAAGAGCGACATCGTCATGAAAAAAGCTTTCAGTGATGAGGATCCCGAATTTATCCAAAAAGTGACGGGGCAGCTCATCGACGGCCTGGGAGAACAGATTCCGGTTTCGGCCTTGCCGGTCGATGGCACCTACCCCGTTGGCACTTCCCGGTATGAAAAACGCAACATTGCCGTGGAAATCCCGGTATGGGATCCGCAGACCTGCGTCCAGTGCGGAATTTGCTCCCTGCTTTGCCCGCATGCCGTCATCCGCATGAAGATTTACGAAGCCGACCTGCTTAAAGAAGCGCCGGAGACCTTCAAATCCACGGATGCCCGGGATATGGCCGGCAAAAAGTTCACTCTGCAGATCAGTCCGGAAGACTGCACCGGATGTGGTGTCTGCGTCCACAACTGCCCGGCCAAAAACCGCAGCAATCCGGAACGCAAAGCCCTGAGCATGGCGCCTCAGGAGCCTCTGCGCATTCCTGAAATCGCCAACTGGAACTTCTTCCTGGATATCCCGGACACGGATCCGGCGCTGTTCGACCGGGCGACCGTCAAGGGCAGCCAGCTGCTGCGGCCACTGTTCGAGTTTTCCGGAGCCTGCGCCGGTTGTGGAGAAACCGCCTTTGTCAAACTGCTGTCGCAGCTGTTTGGCGATCGCGCCCTCATAGCCAACGCCACCGGCTGCGCGTCCATCTACGGCGGCAACCTGCCCACCACGCCGTGGACAACCCGCGCGGACGGACGGGGACCGAGCTGGGCAAACTCCCTCTTCGAAGACAACGCGGAGTTCGGTCTGGGTATGCGCCTGACGGTTGACAAGCTCACCGAGTACGCGAAAGAGCTGTTGAAAAATACGGGAGAGCCTGCGGCACGCATCGAAGAGCTGACTACGGCCCCGCAAAACAGCCAGGCCGAAATTGAAGCCCAGCGCGCAAGGGTCGGCAAATTGAAAGCCGCCCTGCAATCCCGTACGGACGCAGAATCCAAGGCGCTGCTCAACATAGCCGATTTTCTGGTCAAAAAATCGGTCTGGATTCTGGGCGGCGATGGATGGGCCTATGATATCGGTTACGGCGGACTGGATCACGTGCTGGCATCCGGTGCCAACGTCAATGTGCTTGTACTGGATACCGAAGTGTATTCAAACACCGGCGGGCAGGCCAGCAAGGCTACTCCGCTGGGAGCGGTGGCACAGTTTGCCGCGGCGGGAAAACGGCTGGAGAAAAAAGATCTCGGCATGATCGCCATGACCTACGGATCAATTTACGTTGCCCGTGTGTCGCTGGGAAATCCGGTGCAGCTCATCAAGGCCTTCATCGAAGCCGAATCCTATGACGGGCCGTCGCTCATTTTGGCCTACTGCCACTGCATTGCCCACGGCATCAACATGACGGCCGGTATTGACGAGGACAAGAAAGCGCTGAAGAGCGGGCATTGGCCACTGTACCGTTTCGATCCGAGACGGGCTTCCGAAGGCAAGAATCCGCTTCAAATTGACGCTGCTCCTGTCAGCATGGAATTTACGGAGTTTGCGGGAGGCGAGAACCGTTTCCGGGTTCTGCGCAAAGCCCATCCGGAAATAGCCGATGCGTTGATGAACCATGCAGCAGAAGCGACCCGCGCACGCTTCAACCTCTATCAGAAACTGGCGCAGTTGCAGCCGGACTGTGAAAAAGAAAAAAAGTAGAGAATTCTAATAAAATAAATCAGGAGTTGTAGACTTAAAAGTGAGCATATGCAAAGCATATGCTCACTTTTTTATAGATTCGCAGCTAAACCAAGCTGGATAGTAACCGGAAAAACAAACAGGGAAGAGATGGAAAAATTTGTGAAAATATAAGGCTCAAAAAAGTATTGAGACTCGGAGGAATGGAGCCAATAAAGAAAAAGCCCGCCAGCATAAACTGACGGGCTTTTTCTTTATTGGCTCCCCAACGCGGACTCGAACCACGGACAGGGTGGTTAACAGCCACCTGCTCTACCGACTGAGCTATTGGGGAAAACATCTTTTGAACTTCCCTTACCGCTTGCCGAACAACAAAGCAATTATATACATATTGATGGCAAAGTCAAATATTTTGTTCATTATTCACAAAAAAGATAAACAGCCAGGCACTTGCCCACACATCTAGTACAATCGAACAAAGGTACTATAAGACCTCGCGCTTTTTCAGATTATGCCCATCCAGAGAGAGCACATCACAACAAATGCGGCTTCGGGCATGCCGAATTTTTACCCATATCCTTCCCACCATAAAAAAAATCCTCCCCCACGAAACCGTGGGGGAGGACACAGCATAACCTACAAAGTACTACTTACTGCTATCGAACAATCACACTGCTTCAACAGGAACCTTAATACCGCAGCGTTTCAAGCCCTGATTTACGAATTCCTGAATCTTTGCATGATGCTCAGGTTTCAGATGTGCAAAACGATCCTGGAGCTTCAGGTACTCGGTAACGGGTTTGAATGCCTTCGGCTGATACTGATAGGTGTACTCCATGTTCTCATATTCGAACAGATGGAACATACCGGTCTCAACAGCCAGTTTACCAACCATCAGGGTCTGGTTGGAACGGATACCCCAGCCCTTCGGGCAGATGGACTGAATGTGAATCAGAGCAGCGCCGTGAACGTTGGCGCATTTACGAACTTTGTTCATCAGGTCAACAGGATATGCGATAGATGCTGCTGCAGCATAACGCAGACCAGGATGAAGAGCGATCATTCCGCGGGCGAAATCCTTCGGCCACAGTTTCTTTGCTTCAGGAATCTTCGGTCCCGGAGGAGTAAAGGTAGTCCATGCACCATAAGGAGTCTGAGGAGAGGTCTGGATACCAGTGTTAGCATACTGCTCGTTGTCATAGCATACGAATACTGCGTCATGATCACGATAGATCATTGCAGAAGCAGCCTGCAGACCGATATCAGAAGAACCACCGTCACCGGCGAATACATAGATATTCGGGAACGTGCCTTTATATTTCCCTTTACGAATACGGGCTTCATAAGCAGCGGAAATACCGGAAGCTACTGCACCACCATCGGTAATCTGGGTATGCATCCAGGGTACTGCCCAAGGAACGCACAGATAGGAGGTGTTAGCAACATACATACAACCCGTCGGGCCCAGGAAAATAGAATTCTGGCCAGCTGCTTTACAGGTAAGACGATATGCCAGAGCCGGACCACAGCCTGCGCAGGTACGATGACCAGGAACATAGATTTCGTCCAGAGCGGCGGCTTTGTGAATGTTTTCCAGCAAAGGAAGGTCTACTTTTGCCTGTACTTGTTCTTCCAACAATGTAGTCATTGGTTTCTCCCTCTAATTAATAACGATTATTTAATAGTTTGAACAAAATGTTTCATCAAACGTTGTGGAAACCGATCCAGTAAGCGGTACGATCAGCTTTACCCTCGGCGGCAACCTTCTTCAGAACATCGCCCATGTAGTAGAACTCGTCAAGGCGGATAACCTCACCACCAAGACCACCCATGAAAGCGGTCAGAACAGGCTTCTTGTCGCACTGATAGAGGCTGGTAGCAACTTCCAGGGTCAGGATACCGGCCTGGCGAGCAGCACCAAATGCGTTGTTGGTCTCGACAACGCCAACGGCTTTGAACTTGCTCAGGATGTCGGCTACAACGTCAGTTGCCCAAGGACGGATCCAACGAGGACGAACCAGACCAATCTTCAGGCCTTTTTCACGCATATGATTGATTGCGAATTTAGCGGTGTATGCATGACCACCATTGATGAAGAGTACATACTCTGCATCTTCGCAACGATACTGCTCTACGAACGGAGCATAGTCGGTGCCGAACTGAGCGTTGAACGCATTCACAACCTCATCGATTACCGGGAAAGCGCCCATCATTGCGTTTACACGGTCAGCTTCCAAAACATGACCCTGGCCGGGGAACAGCTGAGGACCATGTCCCAAAGGATTCAGAGGATCCAGTGCATCCGGGAAATTCAGAGGAGGAAGGAATTTGTTTACTTCTTCCTGGCTGGGGATGACAACTTTTGCAGGAATATGGGTAATGAAATAACCATCCTGGCAGTTCATCTGAGGCAGAGATACACGAGCATCCTCACCAATACGATAGAACATCAGGGTGTTATCGAAAGCTTCCTGCGGAGTATGTGCCCAACCCATGAGCCAGCCCTGATCACGGGTGGAAAGAGCATCCGTATGCTCGGAACCGAAGTCACCAGGCGGGTCCAGAGTACGGTTACCGATCAACATCTGAACCGGGCAACGGCCACCGGAGATCGGGGAGTATGTTTCCATAGCATAGGTAACGCCTACACCAGAAGAACCGGTGAAAGCACGTGCGCCAGCGGCGGATGCACCGTGAGCGATACCGAGCTGTCCATGCTCACCTTCGCCATGTACGAACTCGAGATCCAGCTCGCCACGGGCTGCCATCTGGGACAACATCATCATTGCGCCAGTGTAGGGACGAATAGGATAAGAGGAAGCGACATCGATATCAGCCATCTTCAGTGCGGTTGCTACCGCGCCCAAACCAGTAAGGAACTTAACGGTACCAGTACGTTCTGCCATTTTTTTCTCCTCGTAAAGAAAATGCTTTTAAAGAAATACAAGCACTAAAAATTAGTCAGCATACAGTCTTTCTACATGCGGCAACAGGAACAGAGCATCCTGGAACGGAACGCCGTCTTCGAAATCCAGTTCAGGTACACGATCAATAGCGTTGACCGGGCATACCCAAGTGCACAGACCGCAGCCTTTGCAGTAATCCAGGTTGAAGCCGATCTTCTGACCACCGTCTACCAGCAGAACGGTAGCATCCGGGCAAGCAAGGATACAGGATTTGCAGAGAACGCATTTGTCATGATCAACTACCGGACGATAAATTCTCCAACCACCGGTCAACATCTGGGGCTGCTCACCGTTAACCTTCGGAGACTCCACGATACAAGCATAAGGAATCTTCATATCTTCAGGAATGTCGACGGTATATTTTTTGTATCTTTCTTTCATTGAATTACCACTCCTTTTTAGATTTTTTAAAAACAGTGCAGCAACAAAAAGCTATTTTACTACCTTGGTCTTATTTCAATACTTTAATCTTTACTTCGTCATAGCCTCTCTTGGCGGCAGTACGGTTAGCGGCTGCGGCAAGAATGGACTCTTTCTTTACGATACCGGATACTGCAGCAATGGCACCCGCCATAACGGAACCAAGGCCAGCACCGATTGCGCTCACGTCCTCAGCACCCTCTGCACCAGAGTAGTCGATCAACTGCTCAGGAGCAATACCGATAGCGTCGATGGTAGCTACAGCTTTCAGTTTTTTGCGCTCTTTTTCGGGAACGTATTTCAGAAGAGCTTCAGGATCCTTCGTGGTATTGATTACCAGGAAGCCACCTTCCTGCAGACCTTTACATACGTTGATGCCCTTCATAATGGTAGCTTCAGTAACGCCGATAATGTTGGGACGATGGTTCTCATACTCGAATTTGTTCTCGATCTCAGTGTCAGAAATACGAGCATATTTACGAACCTGAACGTTGATACGGTCAGGAAGGTCTACGTAGTTATCGAAAGCCTGGGTGAATTTGCCTTCCTGATTGGCAGCTTCGGTCAGAACCAAGCAAACGTCACGACCCTCTTTATCCTGTACAACGCCAGTTGCCCATACGGTGACTTCAATAGTCTTTGCCATTTTTAAAATTCCTCCATTATTGAGATTTTTTGTTACTGGCTACACCTACCAGACGAGAGATGCTTCTTCTTGAAGCTTCTCCCTTCTTTTTCGCTTTGGCATACCTGCTTGTGCGAATCTTTAAAAAAAGACGTCACCTCCTTTCACGCAAGCACACCAAAAAACTCTTCCTGCTTTGCTCTATTTTAATTAATCCTTCTTATCCTTCGCATTTACAGCTTTTGCTTTCATTGTCATCTCAATGACAACTCTTTCGAACTCCTCAACAATCTCGTCATGCGTCAGTTCTTTCGTTCCTCCAGATTTGAAGAACGTGCTCATCTTCAGCATGCGGACTCTCCGGCAGCAACTTTCGATATCCGAACCGTTTATACCCTCGGATATCTTCGCAAGTTTTGCAATAGAATCTTCGCCTATTCCCAAATCTCCTGCATGCAGCCTGAAAATCTCGGCACGCTCGCTTTCGTTCGGAAGCTCAAACTGCACTACATAATCGAAACGGCCAGATCTCAGCAGGGCGGTATCAACCAAATCCATTCTGTTGGTCGTCGCAATAATGATAATATCCTGGAAAGCAACAGCCTTATCAATTTCAACCAGCAACTGGTTAACCAGGCGCTGCTCTGTTCCCGCATACACACTTCCGCTTGCCCGGGTAGGAGCGATAGTATCTACTTCGTCCAGCAACAGCACACACGGTGCAATGTGTTTGGCCTTCTTGAAGACCTCGCTGACACCTTTTTCCGATTCCCCGACATACTTGGAGAAAAGCGCCGAGCTATGCACGCTCAGAACCGGAAGTTCATATTCGCCTGCCAAAGCCTTGGCCAGCATGGTTTTCCCGGTTCCGGGGCCGCCTGTGAAGAAAAATCCCCTTGGCAGAATGGCACGCGCATCTTTTTCATCTGCTGACGCATGGAGGCAAATCTCCATGACCATGCCAAGATTTTTCTTGACTTCCTGCAGTCCGCCAACATCTTTCAGTTTAATCAGCGGACGCTCGGGCAGAAATTCACGCATCGCGCTCGGCTCGGTACCACGGAAAGCATTCAGGAAATCCGCCTGCTCCACATAAACATGGCTCAAATCGCTTTCGGACGGATTGATACCATCGGCGCGCATCTTGGAAAGCACCCGCCGCAACGTCACCATGCCAGCTTCCTTGCACAATGCCGCCAAGTCGGAACCAACAAAACCGTGTGTCAGCTCGGCCAAACGCTCCAGGTCCACATTCTTTGCCAACGGCATTCTGCGCGTATGGATCTTCAGAATCTGGTGACGTCCCACGCGGCTCGACGGATTAATAATAATCTCGCGGTCAAAACGCCCCGGCCGTCTCAAAGCCGGATCCAGCATATTGGGAATATTGGTCGCGCCAATAACGATAACCTGCCCGCGGGATTTCAAACCATCCATCAAGACCAGCAACTGGGCAACCACACGTTTCTCAACGTTGCCATGGGTCTCCGTTCTCTTGGGACAAATGGCGTCAATCTCGTCAATAAAGATGATCGCAGGAGCATTTGAGGCCGCTTCCGTAAAGATCTGACGCAAACGCGCCTCGCTCTCTCCATAAAACTTGTTCATGACCTCGGGGCCGTCAATATGAATGAAGCGAGCCTTCACTTCATTGGCAACTGCCCTGGCAATAAGAGTCTTTCCTACGCCCGACGGTCCTATCATCAAGATACCCTTCAGCGGCTCGATCCCCAACTTTGTGAAGATCTCGGGATACCGCATCGGATACTCTACAATCTCTCTGATCTTCTTCAGCTCCTCATCCAGGCCACCGATATCCTCATAAGAAATCCGTGACTCTTTCTCTGCCATATCGGACTTCTTAACCCGGACAAAGGTGCTCGGATTAATGATAACCGGCCCCTGCGGGCTGGTACCTTCCACCAAAAAGGTCTTGCTCCCCAAGCCAAATATCTGGACCTCAATCTTGTCGCCGGTAAGAACAGGACGTTTCGCCAGCATCATTGCAAGCTGCTGTGCCTCTTCTTCGCCAGGAGGAGACTGCCCCGATTCGGTGGGAGCAATCAGCATGGTCTCGCACTGCTTCGGTTCGCACTTGCGGATATCAACAAAATCATCAATGCCGTCGCCCGTATTCTCGCGGATCAGTCCATCCATGCGCACCACATTGGGCGGCACATTGGCAGACGGATCCATTATGTGAATGCGCGCAACCGTGGAACGGGCAGAGCCGACAATCTCGACCACGTCTGTCGGTTTAACTCCGAGTTCGTCCATCCGATCCTGATAAACTCGGACGATACCCTTCCCAACATCACCGGCTTGAGCTTCATCAACTATAAAAGTCAACCCTTTAGTTTCTATTTTGTTAGGTATCCAAGACATCGGAGCCGCAACCTTTCCTCTGCTGATTTTTTCCATAAAACCTTTTTATGGACACTACAACTTTCACTCCGCTTTTGTCAAGCGCTTTCGGGGGTTCTCGACTTTTCCCTTTTATTCCAGCACATTACGACATCCAGGCGTTTCATCCTTCAGGGCCTTCAAAGCAACTCTCCCACCCGGGGAAAAATGCCCTTTCCTCTCGTGGCCACCATGGAAGTTTGTACCATGCCCGCAGCAAAAACGCTACATGTTCCTCATCCATCTTCCAGGTTTTGACATCTTCCGGAAGGCCAGATTCTTTCCCGGTAACATTCCCCCATGACATTCCCGCCGAAAAAAATCCCGCTCCATGAAGAGCCAATTTCTCCTACTCACCGGATTTCTCTTCCAGGGAAGATTTTCCGTTTTCAACATCACCAGAAACTGATGGGGAAGTCTGCAACTGCTCTGCCGGAGGAAGGGCGGAAGAGGCGGCCATCCATGTGCCGAGAAGCGTATAGGAAACGGCCAGCGTCACCGGGCCCACAAACAGTCCCTTGATGCCAAAGGCCAGCAGGCCGCCGATAACACCGGCAAAGATCAGGATGAGCGGCAAATGGGCCCCTCCCCGTTTGATAAGAACCGGCCGCAGGAAACTGTCCAGAATGCTGAGAAGTATGGTCCATATCAGCATCAGCGTGCCCAGCAACCGGGCTCCATGCCAGTAAAGGGACACGGTGACCACAAGCAGTACCGGCGTTGCTCCGATCTGGGCCACGGCAAGCATGAAAACAACCGCCGTAAGCAGTGTCGTATAGGGAAATCCCACCACCGCAAGACCGATTCCCGCCAAAAAGGCCTGTATCAGGGCGGTGCCTACCACTCCCAGAGCAACCGCCCGAATGGCTTTCGCCGCCAGATAGACCGAATTTACACCGGTCTCTCCCGCCACCCGGCGTGCAAAGCGCAGCACACCCGCGGCAATTTTATCTCCCTCACCATAGAGAAAAACCGCCAGTCCCAGTGTCAGCAACGAATGCACAAACATCATGCCGATATTGCCCGCCTGGCTGGCAAACCAGGAAACCATTTTCCCTATATAGGGGGAAAGTTTCCCACCCAATTCTTCCGGCGGCATGGTGGCGATCTGCGCCCAAACCGTTTGCAGATGCGCCCCAATCACGGGGATCTTTTCAATCCATTCGGGAGGCGGCGGAATGGTCAGTTCCGTGAGCGCCCGTCCCCATTCGACAATTTTGTCCGAATGCTGAAGGATGGTCGTAATGGCCAAAGCAAAGGGGATGACAAAGATGGCCAGCATGGCCACGCTCATGCCAACCACCGCCAA
>JAILGY010000244.1:0-5656 GCA_024696325.1 bacterium
ATTCTGAAACAGCTGGGCGGAATTTCTGGACACAGGCGCGGCATAACGCGCCTCCGACTCCTGCACACCGCGAAAACCGCAGGCCACAACCGCAAGCGGCGTCACAATCGCGTTGCGTTCCCCGGTTTTCAGCGGATCATATAAAAAACGGCGCAGGCCCCACAGCGCCCCGTCGGTCCCCACCACCGAACCGCAGCGGGATTCCCATTTCCGCAGCTGGACATTCCACCTGCGCCACAGCGTCGCCCCATGCTCCGCTGCCGAAAGCCCTTCAGGATTGCCGGCATTTCCGGGCACTCCCGTCACAAAGCCCACCCGGGGATCGGCAAAATTGCGCACCAGGCGGCGCAGTGCCTGCGGCTCAAGCAGGGAAACCGCATCCGAAAAAACAACTATCTCGCTTGTGACCTCCATCATCAAGCGGTTCAGGGCCAGCGCCTCGTCAGCTGGTCCATCCTGGGCAAGCAGCAAGACGCCGCTCCGGGCAAAACTGCTGACGATGCTGTCGGTCTCGTCGCTTGATCCGGCGGAGACCACCCAGATCTTCAGACGTTCGGCCGGATAGTCCAGCGCCAGCACATTTTCCAGCTTTTTCCGGATTGCTGCGGCGGCGTTGGAGACGCAGAGTACCAAAGTCACTTCCGGCACAAAGGCATCGTCATAACGCGGACAACTCGGAGCGAATCTGGCCCTCAGCCCCACAAACAGCGGGTAGACCAGCCATGAGCACAGCAGCACAGCCGTCACAATGAACAAAAGAATGTCAAGCATAGGCAAAAGGATTCCTCAGCGCAGCCCCATCACCCGCTCCAGGGCGGCCACCGCGATCTGGTAGTCGTACAGCGCGCCGGTCAGCATATTGCGAGCGTCGGCGTAGGCCACCTGCGCGTCCGTCACCTCAATCGGGTTGCCAACGCCGGTGCGGTAGCGCCCCTGGGCGATGTCGAAATTGTCGCTGGCCTGCCGGACCGCCAGCCGCGCGGTGCCGATGCGCTCCTGCGCCTCGTGCAGATTCAGCCAGGCATGCTGCGCCTCCAGGATGATCGCCTGTTTCAGCGCGTCTTCACGGGCTTCCTCCGCCTTGCGGTTGGCGCGCGCCTCCAGCACCTCGTGACGGGTTCTCAGGCCGGTAAAGAGCGGCAGGGTGACCGCGGCCCCGACCTGCCATTCCCGCTCCAGCGGATGTTCCTCGCCGATCCAGCGGTAGATCGCCACGCCGTCCAGGTGCGGGTAGTGTCCGGCCCTTGCAGCCTTCAACGCCTCGTCCAGCGATTGTTTGCGCAGATCAAGCGACCTCAGGTCGGCACGGTTCCGCAGCGCCCTCTCCAGCACGGTCTCCAGTGAAATGTGCTCAAACTGGCGTTCCAGGATATCTTCCAGCCGGTAGTCCGGCGCATCCGGCACGCCCATGGCGTTGTTCAGCCGCACCCGCGCCAGCCGGACCGCGTTTTCGGCAGTAATGAGCCCCAGCCGCGCGCGGCTCAGGTCCACCTCGGCCTTGGTCACGTCGAAACGCGGCTTGACGCCGGCCGCGAAAAAGCCCTTCGCCTGCCGCAGATGCTCCTCGTACTGGCGAACGGTCTCGACGGCCACCTGCCAATCGCGCTGTGCCTTCAGCACCACGAAGTAGGCCTGCCGGACCGCGAAATCGATGCGTTCACGCATATCCTCCAGATCCGCCTGCAAGGACTCGGCTTCCAGACGACGCTTCCGCACCCTGGCCTTCGTCCTGCCGAAGTCGTACAGCAGCTGGCTGGCGCCCAGCTGATGGCTGTACTCGCTGGAGACCTCGCGCTCCGTTCCGGAAGACGCGCGGGAGACTTCGGACGAGCGGCGGTACGACGATTCGGCGCCCACCTGGGGATAGAGGGCGGCGCGCTCCTGCCCGACGCGTGCCTGGCCGGCCCGCACATTCTGAAAACCCGCGCGGAGTTCCGGCTGATGCTCCCAGGCAATTTCCCGGCACTGTTCAAGCGTCAGCAGCGCGCCACGAGGCGGCAGTTCCGCTCCCGGCGCAGAGCCTGCCAGCAAGACCAGCACAAGGGCAAACACGCTTCCGCTTCGGCAAAGACAGCACCTCATACGCCGCATACCACATCTGTCGCGCATGCTTCCTCCACTTCCCTTTGGACATTTTCCGAAAACGCGCCAGAAACAAGGATTGGTAAGGCCCGCAAGTCCACGTATGTTCTCTTTTCCAGGGAAAAGATAACCGCTTTTTTAAAGGGAGAAAACATGAAAAATCAAAGGTTTCCAACAAATATTTTGTTTGCTTGACAGCTGGAAGGACTTACTGCCATATTTCGTCTGGTTAATTGTGCAGCACAACCACTTTCATCAACAAAAAAGGAGGAAAAATCATGCGCAAAACAGCTATCGGCGGTCTCATGATGATGTTGTCGATCCTTGTGGGGTCTCTCACCGTATGGGCGGGAAATACCTACATCAACGGTATTGACGCCAACTTCCCGCCCTTTGCCTACGTCGATCAGACCGGCAAACCGGCAGGACTGGATGTGGATGCCATCGAATGGATCGCCAAGAAGATGGGCTTCCAGGTCACCCACCAGCCGATGGACTGGGACGGCATCATTCCCAGCCTGAACGCCAAGAAGATCGACTTCATCGCCTCGGGCATGACCATCACCGAAGAACGCGCCCAGGTCGTCAACTTCAGCATCCCCTACCACAAAGTTGAAAACGTGTTTGTGGCCAAGGCAGATTCCAATTTGACGGTTGAGGACATTCAGACCAAGGGCGGCAAGATTGGCATACAGCGTGGCACTTCCGAAGCGGAGCGCCTCGCGGAAGCAAAAGCCAAAAACAACTGGGCCTTTGAGCTGGTCTACTATGATTCCGCTCCGATGGCTGTGGGTGACGTTCTGAACGGCCGTATCATCGCCGCCGCCATGAACGACGCGCCCGCCCAGGATGCCGTGAAGAAACAGCCTGTCAAGATTATCGGTCTCTGCGGCATTCCCGCCGAAGAATTCGGCATCGCCGTACGCAAGGAAGACAAAAACCTGCTCCAGACTTTGAACACCGGCCTGAAAATGCTCATGGCCGACCCCTACTGGCAGGAACTGAAAGCCAAATACATGAAGTAAGCTTGAACAAAAACTGACCGAAATGCCGGGAAGAGAGGTGCAAAGGGGCAAAAGACCGCCCGCCTTTCTTCCCGTTTTTTTTCATACGTAGAAACCGCAAGAAGAAAAAATACATGATCGGCATTACCACGACCGTCCCTCTGGAAATTCCTCTGGCTGCAGGGCTTCAAGTAGTTGATCTCAACAACGTGTTTGTCACGCACAAAACACCGCTTACGATGGTGGAAGATGCCGAAACCGCAGGCTTTCCCCGTAATACCTGCAGCTGGATCAAGGGCATCTACAGCGCTATCCGGGAAAAAGGCATCCGCAGGGTGATAGCGGTCACCGAAGGAGACTGTTCCAATACCAAGGCACTGATGGAGGTACTGGAAAGCGAGGGGATAGAGACCATACCCTTTGCCTACCCCCTCTCGCGCAAGGCGCCGGTTCTTGAAGCACAACTGCGCCAGCTGGCCGAAACCCTGGGCACCACGCTGGAAGCTGCGGAAAAGGTCAAAATCCGGCTGGACAAGCTGCGGACAAAACTTGCGGAAATCGATCGGCTGACCTGGGAGGAAAACCGGGTGAACGGCGTGGAAAACCACCTCTTCCTGGTCAACGCCTCGGACATGAAGGGAGATGTGGCGGCTTTCGAGCAGGAGATTGACGCCTTTCTGAATGAGGCGCATAACCGCGCTCCGGACGAAAAGGAGATACGTCTGGCCTTTATCGGCGTTCCGCCGATCTTCACGGATATTTACGAGTCCATTGAAAATCTGGGCGCGCGGGTGGTTTTCAACGAAATCCAGCGGCAGTTCGCCATGCTTTCCCTTGCTCCCACGCTGGTCGAGCAGTATCGGATCTATACCTACCCGTACAGCATTGCGCTGCGCCTGGAAGATATCCGGCGCGAAATCGCCCGGCGGCGCATTGACGGCGTCCTGCACTACGTGCAGTCGTTCTGTTTCCGGCAGATAGAGGATATGGTCGTCCGCAAGAATATCGATCTGCCGATTCTCACGCTGGAAGGCGACCAGCCCGGCGCGCTGGATGCCCGCAGCCGCATCCGGCTGGAAAGTTTTATCACGATGCTCCGCGCCCGGCGCAAAAAAATCTAAAAAGGCAACCGCTACGATTATTATGTCTCAAACGGCAAAGCACCGTTTGCCGCCTCGGCCTCCATCATTTTCAGCCAGATGCGCGCCGCCAGCCGGGCATCGTCCAGCGCGCGGTGCCTTTGGCAATCCTTGGGAATGCCGCCCAAAAGCAGTTCGGCAACGGTATCCAGCCGGTGGTTGGGAAAACCGCGATTGAGCTTGCGGCTCATCTTCAGTGTACACAGGTGCCGGTTGGGCAAATCCCGATGACCTGTCCGCGCCAGTTCCGCGCGCAGAAAGGGAACGTCGAAGGCGGCATTGTGCGCAACCAGCGGATCGGAGCCGACAAATTCGAGAAAACGCGGCAGGATTTCCGCAGCAACCGGCTGCCCGGCAACCATCCGGTTGCTGATGTGATGAATCTTTTGCACCCAGAAGGGAATGGGGACCTCCGGATCAACCAGGCTTTGAAATTCCGCCGTTTCCCGGCCATCTTCCAATGCCACCGCGCCAATTTCCACGATCCGTCCTCCACGCCGCGGTGAAAGGCCGGTCGTTTCCAAATCGAACACAACCACCCGCATGGCTGCTCCTTTCAGGCCTCTTTCGCAAACGGAGAGACTTCTCCCACCGCATGCACCAGGTCGGAGCCCAGGATCGCAAAGCTCCAGCCCTGCGCGGCAGTGCCCATCCCTACCCGGACTTCACGAACCTGGGGAGAAATCTCGTGGTTGAACTGAATGCGCAAGGTCCTTAAAGGAGGGCAGATTCCGTCATTTTCCCAGGCAAGCGCGGTTTCAAGCAAATCGGCATAGACCGTGTTGTTGACATGGCCATTGGCATCCAGATCCGAGAAACGGAGGCTCTGAGGATAGTCCCGTTCCCAGGCTGTCTCTTTTCCGGGCTTCCACTCCCGCTCCGGCACGGCCGGCGGAAAGCCCGGCAACGTACGTACAGCATCAAACAGATCCGGCGTAATGTGCAGCGGTCGCCGCGACTCCAAATCGATCATGAACCAGACACTCAAGCCCTTTGCCAGAAGCTTCCCCTCCCGCCACAACTCAAAATGGCGGTAGGCGCGCAGTCCCTTCCAGCCGCCCAGAGTGGTCAGCACACGCACCGTTTCACCCACGCGCGGATATTCACAGATATCTGCCTCCAGCTTGTACATGACCCAGGCACAGTGACGGCGCGCCATCTCCGAACCGCCAAAACCGCGCAGCTCCGCATGACGAACCGCCGCCTCCTGAAACATCCGCAGAAGCGCCGCCAGCCGCAGGCGTTCCTCGGGACCAGCCATCAGATAATCTACCGTAAAATCAACAGGAAACTGCATGGTTACCTTCCTTTGCCGCCATTTCGGCAGATGTTTTCTTCCTGTCCGGAAGCATCGCAAAAAATTCTGCACATTCTCCACTCCTTTATACATGGACTATTTGAATTTTTTGCGGAAAATCGGCTAGGATTGCC
>JAILGY010000026.1:0-12374 GCA_024696325.1 bacterium
GCCGTCCAGCTCGAAGAAGCGTTCATAGTCGCCGGAAGTGACAACCGCCACGTCGCGCAGGGCCAGGGCTCCGACAATGCCGCCCGGTTTGCGGGGATGCTGGATTGCTATGCGCCACGGTTTTTCGCCGTGCCCGCCCAGGAGGCGCAGATCGCCTCCGGCGTTGACGGCGGCCTGCCGCACTCCCGCCGCCTTCAGCGTCTCATAGGCGCGATCGATGGCGTAGCCCTTGGCGATACCTCCCAGATCCAGCATCGTTTCCGCAAAATGACGGCAGACATGTCCATTGCGGAGCGCAATCGCGTCCATGCCGCTTCCCACCAGCGCCGTGCGGATGGCCTCCGAAGAGGGTACGACTTTTTGTGTGCCATCCATGGGCCACAGCATTTTCAGCCGCCCCAGCGTGATGTCGAAGGCGCCGCCGCTGGCGCGTGACACCTCCAGCCCCAAAGAGACTATCGCTGCGGTTTCCGGCGAGACTTCCGTTTCCCTTTGGGCGTTGATGCGCGCCACGTCACTGCCTTCCCGGAACAAACTGGTCAGCTGTTCGATGCGCGCCATTTCGTCAAAGGCCTTGTCCACAACTTCCGGCAGCGGCGCACTGCCGGCATCCGTCACGGTGATCTCCACCACCGTATCCATCAAAATGCGGCTGCGGCGGAATTCCTTTGGCGTATCCTTGCCAAGGCTTCGCAGTCCAATAATGGCTATGGCCAAAAGCAGCGCAAACAACAGAAAGGTATTACGGGTGGACATGGTTAAAGCTCTTCATCTTCAACGATTTCGCCGATAAGATCATAATCGGAGGAATCGGTAATGCGCAGCGGCACAATATCGCCCACAACGGCCTGGCCGGCGGTGATGTATACCTGGCCGTCCACGTCCGGCGCCTGGCGAGCGCAGCGCCCCCGCAGCAGCAGGTCGGTTTCCTCGTTGACGCCCTCAACGAGCACAGGTTCCTCTTTGCCAATCAGGGCGCGGTTTTTCCGGAAGGAAATTCTCTTTTGGGCCTTCATCAGCCGATCGAGGCGCAGCTTGCTGATGCGCGCCGGAACCTGATCCGGAAATTCGGCCGCGGGCGTCCCTTCCTCGCGCGAATAGCGGAAAACGCCGATGCGATCAAACCAGCCTTCCTGCACAAAATCGAGCAGGCGTGCGAACTGGGCGTCGGTTTCTCCCGGGAATCCCGCAATCAGGGAGGTGCGCAGCGTGACATCGGGAATCCGCGCGCGCAGTTTTTCAAGCAGGGCGCGGATTCCGGCGGAATCCGTATGGCGGTTCATGCGTTCAAGAATTTCATCGTCAATATGCTGAATGGGGATATCCAGATATTTGCAGATCTTTTCTTCTCCTGCCACCAGGTCGATCAGTTCATCGTCAATGCCCGCGGGATGGGCGTAGAGCACGCGCAACCAGCCCAGATCGTCAATGCGCACCAGTTCCTTGAGCAGCGTGCCCAGTTCGCGTTTTCCGCGATCCAGGCCAAACGCGGTGACATCCTGGGCGACCAGGTTGATTTCCCGCACGCCGGAAGCCACCAGCTGGCGGGTTTCCTCCACCACCGAGGCAATTTCACGTGAACGCAGAGGTCCCCGCAGGGAGGGGATGACGCAGTAGGCGCAGTGATTGTCGCAGCCTTCGGAAATTTTTACGTAGGCGGAAAAAAAGGGCGAGGAACGGGTGCGCGGCGTGGTGTGATCGTAGAGATAGGAAGTTTTGTTCACCGCCACCGTCCGCTGTTCAAGCGCCTGTTCCAGCAGTTCGGCAACACGGGGAATTTCGCCGATGCCGAACAGCAGATCCACTTCCGGCAGTTCCCGCATCAGCGTTTCGCTGTAACGCTGCGGCAAACAGCCGCAAACTGCCAGCAGGCGGCAGGAACCCCTGGTTTTGTATTCCGCCGCATCCAGAATCGCGTCGACGGATTCTTCCTTGGCCTCTTCGACAAAGGCGCAGGTGTTGATCAGGATGATGTCCGCCTGCGCTTCGTCGGTGACGATGGCATAGCGATCCTTGGGCAGATGCCCCAGCATGACCTCGGAATCGACCAGGTTTTTGGCACATCCCAGGCTTATCATGTAGATGTTCAGCTGTTTCACAGTTGTTTTTTCGCTCCCGCTCAAGTGGTCCTTAATGGTTTTAAAAGTTGGTCTGAAATTGTTCCGGCGTAAGGATTTCCGTGCCTGCCGGCGGTTTGAACCGGAAATCCGCCGCCTTGACGCCGCCGTTGATGACCGGATTGTAAAAGTGGATGAAATTGCGATCCCCGTTGACATTGGTGAGCAAAATCGTTTTCAGGGGAAAGACGGGAGATGCTGGGGCGACGGCGGAGCGCGGCACCACCACCACCAGGGAGGCCATTAACGCCGTCTGGTATTTGGGCAGCAGGAGCAGGCGGTAATCGCCGTCCTGATCTTTTCGCACATCGGCCCAGCGGATGGTGAAGACCTGCTCCAGCGTGCCGATATGGGTGAGGAAGAGCAGCGGATTGTCACCCTTTTCCGTCAGGGCCTCGCGGGATTCCGAACGGATCGCCTGCCGGTTTTCCGGGATATGCAGCCACACCGTGCGGCCGTCCGAAACGATCCGCTGCTGATGCGGCACGGTATATTCCCAGTTGAACAGCGGTGAAACCAGTTTGGTTTCGCTTGCCGGCAGGAACTTGAACATCGTTTGCCCCCGCGCTTCCTGACGCTGCCCCAGCGAGGCGATCTCCGATTCCTGAATGAAGTTGGCGCGGAAGGTGCTGATCGCCGGAAGACCTTTTCCGGCCGGTTTGAAGGCGCGCTCCAGGGCTGCAACAACCCTCTGGAGCGACTCGGTTTCCGCGTTTGCGGTGGAAGCCGCCATCATCACCAGCACCGTCAAAAGAAGAACTAGCAATCCTGATGCCTTACGATGAAAGATCATGAGAAAAGGACCCCTTCCAAAAAATTATCCGGCAAAGTGATCAAAGCCCTTGCGCGCCGGGCGGTATTCCTCTCCATTGGCGCTTCTGACCGTCAGGATGCCGGATCCTGAAGAGATGACGCCGATTCGGCTCAAGGCAAGGCCGCTTTTCTGCGCGACTTTCGGAATCAGGTACTCCCGTTCGGGAGGCACGGTGAAGAGCAGTTCGTAATCCTCGCCGCCGCCCAGCGCCAGCCGCAGCAGTTTCCGGTCGGTCTGCAGGAGCGCGCGGAAGGGCTCCGACAGGGGAAGCGCCTCCTCGTCCACCAGCGCGTCCACCGAACCCGAACGTTCCAGAATATGTCCCAGATCCGAGACCGGTCCGTCGGAAACATCGATCATGGCGGAAGGAATGCCGGCGGCGCTTAAAAGCGGTCCCAGGCGGGTGCGCGCCTGCGGGTTGATGTGTCGCTCCAGCAAGAAGGGATCCACCTGCTTGCCCTCCTGCAGGAGGTGCAGGGCCAGGGCGCTGTCTCCCAGCGTGCCGGATACATAGATGGCGTCACCGGGGCGGGCGCCGTCGCGCGGCACAAAACGTCCCTTGGGCACGCTGCCCTCAACGGTCACGGAAATGGCTATCGGTCCCGAGGAAGAGCAGGTGTCTCCGCCCACCAGTGTGGTCTGATAGAAGCGGCAGGCATCCAGAAAACCGGCGACAAAGGCATCCAGCTGTTCCAGCGGCAGGGTGCCGGGAAAGGCCAGCCCCAAATACAGATGATGGGGCGTTCCGCCCATGGCGGCGACATCACTGACATTGACCGAAACGCTTTTGCGTCCCAAATTGGCAAAGTCGGTCCATTCCCGACGAAAGTGGATGTCTTCGACAAGCATGTCGGTGGTGGTCAGCAGCAGGTGATCCGGCGGCAGTTCCAGCACCGCGCAGTCATCGCCAATGCCGCGCACCACTCCGGCCGTCTCCGCCGAACGGGCAACGCCGGCACGGATGCGATCAATGAATCCGAATTCTCCCAGTTCCGCCATTTTCATTTTTTCTATTCCTCCAACAGTATTTGGGCAAAAACTTCATCGACGCTTTCCACTTCGCGCAGGATCAGCTTCTTGGTCAGATTTGCAGGTAACTCGGCAAGATCCTTGTGATTTTTGCGCGGGATGAGCACTGTGGCGATCTTGGCCCGTACCGCCGCAAGCAGCTTTTCCTTGAGGCCGCCGATGGGCAGCACCTTGCCGCGCAGGCTGATTTCGCCGGTCATGGCCATGTCGCCGCGCGCCTTCCGGCCGGTAAAGGCCGAGGCGATGGCGGAGGCGATGGTGATGCCGGCGCTGGGGCCGTCCTTGGGAATGGCTCCGGCCGGGACATGCACATGCACATCCTTTTGCGTGAACAGCTCCGGATCGATGTGAAGATCCTCGGCGTGGGCGCGCACGTAGGAAAAGGCCGTCTGGGCGCTTTCCTTCATGACGTCGCCCAGATGGCCCGTCAGATTGATCTGGCCCTTGCCCTCCATGATCTCGACTTCAATGTACAGCACATCACCGCCTACCCTTGTCCAGGCCAGGCCGGTGCAGACGCCCACTTCGTCGTTGCGGCGCTCCTCTTCCGGCTGGAAACGCGGAGGTCCCAAAAATTTTTTCAATGATTCCGGAGAAATGACTTTTGGAGGTTTGCGCTCTTCGGCGATCTTCCGTGCCACCTTGCGGCAGATGCGCCCGATTTCGCGTTCCAGGTTGCGCAAACCCGCCTCCGCGGTGTAGGCGGAGATCAGTTTGCCAATGGTTGCCTCCGAGAATTGCAGGGATTTTTTCTCCAGTCCGTTGGCCTCCAGCTGCCGGGGAATCAGAAAACGCCTGGCAATGGCGATCTTTTCTTCGGACGTATAACCGGAAAGCCGGATAATTTCCAGGCGGTCTTTCAGCGCGGAAGGAATGGGATCCTCTAGGTTGGCAGTCACGATGAACAACACCTTGGAAAAGTCGAAGGGAAGATTGATGTAGTGATCGGAAAAGGCGTTGTTCTGTTCCGGATCCAGCAGTTCCAGCAGGGCGGCCGAGGGATCGCCGCGAAAATCCTTGGTGAGCTTGTCTATCTCGTCCAGCATGAAAACCGGATTGTTGGTGCCGCACTGTTTAATGCCCTGAATGATTCGTCCGGGCAAGGCGCCGAGATAGGTGCGGCGGTGGCCGCGGATCTCCGCCTCGTCATGAATGCCCCCTAGGGAAACCCGGAAAAATTTGCGGTCAAGGGCCCGGGCAATGGATTTGCCCAGGCTGGTTTTTCCCACGCCCGGCGGTCCGATGAAGCAGAGAACCGGCCCTTTCGGTTCTTTGGTCAGTTTGCGCACGGCGAGGAATTCCAGGATGCGTTCCTTGATCTTGTCCAGTCCGTAGTGGTCCTCGTTCAGAACCTTGGCCGCCTTTTTCAAGTCCAGGTTGTCCTCGGTGGAACGGTTCCACGGCAGGCTCACCAGCCAGTCCAGGTAGGTATAGACGATGCTGTATTCCGCCGTTTCGGCGTGCATCATCTCCATGCGGCGCAGCTGCTTTTCCGCTTCGGCCTGCACCTTCTCCGGCATGCCCGCTTCCTGGATCTGAGTGCGGAAATTTTCTATATCCTCGTTTTTGGAGTTTTTCTCGCCCAACTCGGCCTGCAGGGCGCGCATCTGCTCACGAATGAAGTAGTCGCGCTGATGGCGGTTCATCTCTTCCTGCGCCTGATCCTGAATGCGCTTTTGCAAACGAAGCTTTTCGGTCTCCGCAACCAGAATGCTGTGCAGTTCCCGTAAGCGTTCCAGCGGATCGACAACTTCCAGCAGTTTCTGCAGGGATTCCGGCGGCAGGCCGGAACCGTTGGCGATAAGATCCGAGAGAGCTCCCGGCTCCTGGACATTTTTGAGCACCGAAGTCATTTCGGGAGGAAGTTTGCGTCCAAGAGAGGGCAGTTCTTCCACCAGAATTTGTATGACCTTGACCAGCGCCTGTTCCTCTTCGGTCAGCGGCCTGGGTTCTGTTTCCGGCAGGTATTCTATTCGCACCGTCCGGTACGGCATGTCACCGGTCTGCTCGGTAATCCGTCCCTTATGAAGCCCCTGCACCATGATCTTCTGCCGCCCGTCGGTTATGTTAAAACTGCGCAGGATCTGCACCACTGTGCCGATCTCGTACACATTTTCGTCGTCCGTTTCATTTTCGGGCGGTTTCAGGGCGGACACAAACAGCAGGCGTTCGGCATCCAGCGCCGCCTTGATCGCGGCCTGCCCCTTGCTGCTGCTGACATACAGCGGCAGAATCATGTGCGGGAAAACCACGACATCCTGAAGGGGAAGCAGGGGAAACACGGTGGAATCGGAAGGTGCGGAAGATATGGACATTTTGTATAATTCTTCTCCATAGGTATGGACGCATGACGTCCTATGTGTCTGCCTGGAACACATGCGATTTTCGCGCCAATGCAAGAGGGCTGCATGTGAACCGGCAAGCTAAGGTTTGAAATATACACTGTTTTGTTGGGAAAATCCAGCCAGCGCCCATGGCGGGATATTTTAGTCAGGGCAAGAACAGCGATGGCTGTTTCATGTGGAACATGAAAAAAATACCGACTCAATTTTCCGGAGAGATACTTGGTACAGTTTTTTTCTTCTTTTGGCAATTTGTGTTTCGTGCCGCGATTTTTTTTGCTCGGACAAAAACGATGACTGTTCCACGTGGAACATCGGGAAGTAAAAAGGCGGTTTCCAACGTGCCTTTGAAGAGTTTGTTGGAAACCGCCAATAAATAAACTGCCAATTGTTTAACACGTGATAGCCTGTAAAGCTTTCCTCACTTTCGATGTGCCAAATGTGGAGTCCCTTTGTGTCTTTCGCCTACTCTCTCTTCAGCTTGGTAAACAGCTTATCGATATATCTATCCCGGTCATCGGTCATGAATAACACGTGCATGTTTTCGAGCTCGTCCTGGCTGTTGTCCCATTTCAGTTGCGGATATCGTGTCCAGGAAAGAATGAAACTGTTGAGAATCACGGTAGGGTCCTTTAGGCGTCGCTCGACATCCTTAATTCGTTTATAGAACAGAATCTTCTCACTGGTGGGACCTTCGTGGAAAAGCCCATGTGGCTCAATAAAGGTGACATACTGTTTCCCACCAAGCAGCATCCATAAAATGAAATCAGGATGGAAATTTCCCGCTTCAAAAAATCCCACACCTTTACCTCTGCTCATGTTCCTGAGCAGGAAGACTTCCATTCCGTCTCTTTCCAAAGTGGCCTTGTGGTTGTCACACCAGGCTTTCAGATCTTTGACAAACTGATATTCGCTTTCATTCAGGGCGACAGGCAGAATGGTGATTTTCCCGCCAGGCCGAACATGAAAAAGCGGCTGAAACAAGTGCTTGCCGAAATTACAGGCGTTCAGTTCGCCGATCTCCAGTAGCTCTTTCTTCTTCTGTTCCAACTCTTTTTTTATCTGCTGGATTCCCTGAATGACCTGTTCCTCATCGCCATCCACGATGAGCTGGTAGAATTCTTCATGGGGTATGTTGTCGTCTTCCTGCGTCAGTTCCCGCAGCTCCAGACGTGGTTCGATATATTCCCGTCTTCGATAGTTGTAGTAGTGCTCGCAGTAGCGCTTCAGCAGTTCTGAAGCCACCTGTTGGAGCAAAAGTACACCCTCAAAAGTTGCCGGATTGAGACGAGTTTCGGGTAAGTAGAGCGTGTACCAATTCGGATTTTCCAGCAGGCATTTGATGCCATCCTTGGTGATGTTGAAGTTGTACCAGCTCCGCTCACGTTTGAACTGTTCAAGTTCGAAAAAGAGAGTGTCATAGTCCAGCAATGCCAAGTGCTGCTTTCGTAACGATACCTTATCCTTTCGAGTTTCCGAGACCGTACCGCGAGAGCGCATGGCCGCGATGCGCGGGTACCAGTCGGCAACTACCGTGTTGTGCATCATATAATCAGGTATATCCCCAAGAGCAGGTACCGCCGCATCTTTCTTGAAGTCGTATTCCTTGCCGTCCGAAGTTTTCCGCTTGGGACGAAGAATTTTGAGTTTTTTGCCAAAGTCATAGGTGACATTAAGCGGAATGGTGATAAGCTCGCGGTGTTCGTTGCCGGGAAGGCCTTCCTCTTTGAGAAATTCGCGGAATTTTTCCATGAAATCAGCTTCGATACCGAATACGTTGAGCGTTTCCAATTCCTCAATAAAATTCGGCCTGACTGGCGCATGAGAATGACCGCTGCGTTTAAGACTCCACCTATATCCCTTCAAGCGGACGCCACGTCCAAAAAGCTGGATAATTTGTGTGCCTTCAGAACGGCCCACATGCATGAGCCCCATGGTGCTCACTCGCCAGCAGTCCCAACCTTCAACGAATTTCTTGGAACCAATAAGCAGGTTGATTGGCGAACTGGAATCTTTCACCGTAGAAAATATTGCTTCGGCAAAATCAGTGTCTTCCACGGTCAATCGTGTACCGTTTTTTGTGGCGACCTCGGTCACGTGTTCGCACAAGCTTTTGGCATCACCGACGTTGATCAACCCGAAGGGAGTTTCGCTCGTTCCCACACGCAGGATCACTTCGCCGGATTCTCCCTTGGTCCGCTCCAATGACAAATGACCGCCAGCAGCATGGTTGAACAGCCTGGCAAGAATATCCCTGTAGAGTGTTTCAACCGTTTCCCCGCCATTCATGGCTCGAGCCATGTAAGTGAAGGCCCCGGCAAAGATATCATTACCATCTTTATCCAGCAGGCCGGTATCCTGGCCTTTGCCGGTAAGGAGCTCATGCATGCGCCGCATAGCTGCCGGGCTGTTGTCGAGGAAGTCGGCGATAAACTGAATGATGAGCGCCACATCGGTGGCCACACGCTGTTCATCATTGCCCATTTTCGAAGAAACGGTACTGCCGACAAAAACCCATAGCGGTTTTTCCAGATTAAATATCTCGAAATCTTTACTTTTTTCCTCGTAGATGCGGAGCTGCTGATAGAACTTCAACAGACATGCGGTCATATAGACAGATTGGAGCTCTTCGAAGGATTTGGGCAGATTCAATATCTGATAATCCTTGCCGAAGCCATCCTCGTAGAACCACCGGTATGAGTAATCAAACAGAATCGCCTTGGCGTAACTATTCTCAAAATCCAGCTTTCCCGAGGCCCGGACCGCCTGCTCAAAGGTGGCTGAATACTCAAAAGTAAACCCTTTGGCGCAAAGATTTGAACGCCGGGTAAACCAGGCGCCTTCCTCTTTGCCACTCATACCGCGATGCCCCTCGTCCACCAAAAGCAGGTTTTGATCGCCGAGGCTTCGCGTGGCGATGGTGTTCGGGCCTTCCTGTTCGGCCAATTTGGTGATTTCCAACACATCCACGTGCCCAAGGCCCTGAGCAAAATCGAAGAGATCGTGCTGGGAAAAGCCCCTTGCCGAAATATTGCTTTCCCGAAATTCAGCGAGATGTTGTTCGGACAAACGCTCGTTGGGAGTCAGCAAAATAACCCGGGAGAGTTCCTTGTCCTTCCCATACCTTGCGGCGTAATCCCGGTATTGCAACAGGTTGACATGCATCAGCAGCGTTTTGCCGCTGCCGGTGGCGTTCTGTATGCAAAGCTTGTTGAGATCATCCTCAACGTAGGACGGTACATCGGCGTAATCTTTCCAATGGCTGTTGAAACGTTCAACAAAGGCATTGAGATCGTTGAGCAATCCCTCTCGATTGCCGAAGAAGCGATCCAGATATATTTCGACGAACAGCAAGGTGAGCCACTGATAATACTTCCATACCACCGGCCGGTGACGCTTTTCATTGATTGTCCGCGTGTGCCGGACGATGTTCTCCTCATAGCGGAGAATCTGCTCCTTACTGAGAGCGCAGAAGTCATTCCAGAACAGGTTGCTGTTTATCAGCGTGTGGTAAAAATAGTGCAGGTTGTCGTGGTCCTGGCCTTCCCGGGAATCTTTGATGGGATCTGCCAGCAAATGAAAAGGACGGTTTTTCTGACCACGCAACTTGTTCTCCTCCAGCGGATCGATGCCAAACAAGCTTATCAGCCACTGATTGAGCAGTAACTTGTTGCAGAAGGTATGCCGTTTAATGTTTCGGGAACTTTGCCTGGCCATTTATGCCTCTTTCCTTCCAAGAGGCTTCAAGCCGTTTCAGCTCCTTTTCCGTTTCAGTAATGCCTCTATAGGAAATCTTGCAAAATTTTATTAATGAGCAGTGCCGTCAAACGGAAATCTATCATTAAAAAGGCGCTTTCTAAAGATCACAATTCTTTGCAAAATGCAAGGCCCATGCCCTACGCTAGTTGCTCCAATTTGGTCAGCCACTCGTTAAAATGGGGGCATTCCTTGCGAATCCGTTCTATCCCGATATGTTGGGCAATCCGCCAGGCATGAGCATTGACGCTGCTTCCCTTCTTGTAGCGAGGATACAGTTTTTGAATCCGTTTTGAAGGCGCCGTCTGGGGGCCATTGTTGATCAACTCACATCCGCCACAGTCTGAAACGATTTTGGTAAATTCTTCCGCAAGACCAGGTCGTTGAAAAACCTTTGCCATCTCGACGGGACCGGCGAAAAGCAGACTTTCAACTTCATACATTTGAATATAGGGGATAAAACGGTTGGGATTGAAATCAGGACCGACCTTTTGGGCGACGGCCGCCGCAATGGCAGGTTCAAGAATAGCAGGCACAGCTTCAGGTCTTTTGCCTTGGGCGCTTTCCAAGCCTGGCCAATCACCGGGAAGGCCATAATAGTCAAAAAACGTCGTCACCACACTGTTGGGTTCCTGCCGCATCAAGGCCTTCAATTCCCGTAACACGACGGGAAATCTATTACCGCCTTTGCGCCCCGGATCTCCTGCAATCCGAGGAAAAAGTCCTACACCCTTTGCGCCCAAAACGGGAGCAAACACCTGCTTCACGATTGCCTGCTCGGTAGCCCCTTCCACCAGAATCAGCACCCTACTCATGAGATGGGCCTCCGTCGAAAACATTCTTCTGCCACAATTCGCCCATGGCAAAATCCTCGGTCCATACAGCCAAAGATTCGGCGTCAAGCCGCCGGAAACGCGATTCCCCCTGCTCGCGGTCGATTATGACAATATCTGCGGGTTCGAAATGATTGAGAAGCGCTGCCGACTGGGTGGAAATAATCAACTGAGTACGTTCGGCAGCATCTTGGATCAATCCCGCCAGAACATCCAAAGCAAAAGGGTGCAGACCCAGTTCAGGTTCGTCAATGACAATGGTCGAAGGTGGGTAGGGTTGAAGCAGAGCCGTTGCCAGACAGATAAAGCGAATGGTGCCATCTGACAACTGCCACGGCTGAAACGGATAGGAAGATCCCTTCTGTCGCCATTCCAATCGTACAACCTCGTTATTGCCCTGGTCTTCCGGCTCAAGCAAAAAATCATCCAAAAACGGCGCAATGAGCTGAACCGTCTCAAGAATTTTCTCGTAGTACTCTTTGTTCTTCAGCTTCAGGCGCAGTAAAAAAGGGGCGATGTTGGAGGCATCGGGATGGAGTTCCCGCCAGTTTCGTACCGAATGATCCCGCCGCATTCCCGCTGTCATGCTGGTGTCATGGAAATGATAGACTAGCCAGCTTGAGACCGCATCATACACATAGGCTTCAGGGCCAGGATGCAAACCCCATTTTGATTCTTTTCCCTTCCAACTTTTCAACTGCGATTCAAGAGCACCGCTAGCATGAATCTGCCAATTTCCGCCCCCGGTGTACAGCGTCGCCTCCTGTTTAAGCATCAACTGCATTGAAGCCGTCGGGCCGATCGCAAACTTGTACTCATTCTTGTCAAATTTGAGATGGGCCTCAATCATGGGCGTTTCTTTCGGCCCACCAAAGAAAAAACCATCAGCCCCTCCCGCCTCAGTGACAAAACCGGCCAGGCCCTCCTCAGCCATGGCTCGGAGCATACGGAAAAAACTGACAAAGTTGCTCTTGCCTGCTCCGTTGGCCCCCACCAGCACATTGAGGTTGGTCAGGTGGAAATCCTTGAGGGTACGAATTGAGCGGTAACCGGAAATCGAGAGATAATTGAGCGCGGTACCCATAATTGACTCCTATTCCGTCTCATTCCACATGCGCTTCATGAATTCTTCCTCAATGAGGCGGACCTTCCAATTTTCATCATCCAGCTTCAAATTGGGCAGATTGTTACTGCCATTGACGTAGATGGTATCAAACTCGAAATCGCGGGTATTAATGCGGTTTTTTAGGAACCATTCGTCCAGCATCAGGTTGTCCCGCTCAATATCGCCGGTAAGTTTGCGCCAGACAATCAAAATCTTTTCCCGCTGATCGCTATTGGGATTGGCCGGATCTTTGGGGAGCCAACCCTCTATTTTGCGGAACCACCATGGCCCGTCTTCGGCCTGCCGGATACGGCCATCCAGTACCAGCCTGGTATGCTGATCTTCAGGAAGTTCCGGGTCCGTGACGCGCTTGAAGGT
>JAILGY010000057.1:0-5556 GCA_024696325.1 bacterium
TTCACCACTTCAAATTCGCACTCATGTGCCGCCCACATCAGAGCGGTCGCTCCAGCAGTAGTTTTGGCGCTGACATCCGCTCCCGCATCCAGCAAGGCCCCCATCATTTCCGGGCCGGAATTGTTCGCAGCCGCCCATATCAATGCCGTTGCACCGTCTTTGTCCCTGGCATTGACATTGGCTCCAGACTTTAACAGGAGCCGTGCCATTTCCACAAAACGGTTTTTGGATGCAACCATGAGCGGTGTCATACCGTTTGCATCAGCAAGATTGGCTTTTGCCCCAGAGTCCAGCAGAACCTGAGCTATCTCCACATTGGAATTTTGAACCGCATACATCAGAGCCGTCGCATCATTCCCACTCCGGGCGTTAACATGCGCTCCGGCGTTTAACAGCATCCTCACCGTTTCCGGACCGTTCTTGCCGTTTGCCGCCCACATCAGCGCCGTTCTTTTTTCCCTGTCGCGGGCATTGACCTTCGCCCCGGCAGCCAGCAGCATGTTCACCACTTCCGGATTGGCGTTCTCCTCTGCCGCCCGCATCAGCGCCGTCACGCCATCCTGATTCTTGGCATTGACATCCACACCGGCATCCAGCAGAAACTTCACCACTTCCGGAGAGCTGCTCTCCACGACCATCATCAGGGCCGTCTCACCCTGTAAATTCTTGACATTCGGTTTTGCCCCGGCAGACAGCAGCAGCGTCACCACCCTGTGATCGGGATTTCTTGCCGCATGCATCAACGCTGTCATGCCCTGGGCGTCTCTAACGCCGATATCAGCCCCGGAGGCAAGTGCCTTGCCCACTTCCTGAACCGTTCCCCTTGCGCAGAACACAAAAAAGGCGTCATTCGACACTGTGCCTTGCGCCAGTGCCACACCGGAAAGGACAAGGCACAGCACAAGCAGCGCGCCCAGCATCGGCAAAGTGAGCGGCGATACACGCCATCCGGAATGGGCGTTCTCCTTGCGGACAAAAGGCATCCACGCCTGTCGCCGCACATCGCGGCAAAAGGTAATGGGCATCAACTGTTCAAACTTGGTCCCCAAATATCGTGTGATGGCCAAACGGCCAGAGAGGAAGAGAGACAGAAACTCCGTCAGGCCCTGCAAAAATTCCAACAGTATCGCGTGAGTTCTGGGCATGCGTTCTCCCGTTTCCGGTTGGATGAATCCCAGGTAAATATCTTCCGTTTCAGCGGAAAGCATATTCTTTCAAAGCGGAGACAGAGCTTTAAAGCTACAAAAACGCCTTGTAAGTCACGCCATACACCTTGCCGATGCGTTTGGCCATATTGATGGAGATGCGGCGGGCGCCGGTCTCGAACTCGGCCACCCGGGTCTGGGTGATACCCAGCGCGTCCGCCAGTTGCTG
Source organism: bacterium (assembly GCA_024696325.1). Lineage (GTDB taxonomy): Bacteria > Desulfobacterota > Desulfuromonadia > Desulfuromonadales > JAAYDE01 > RGIG7977. Next base: position 1,375 of record JAILGY010000057.1, read on the forward strand.
CTGGGTGATGCCCTCCCGCGTCCGCAGGCCACGCAGATGGACGGCGGGGGCATTCTCCGGACGTTCATGCTCGTATACCTCCTCGCCCTCCTCGTTGGTCAGTTGCTCCAGTCCGAGCGATTCAAGAAAACCGCGCAACATTTTGCTCACCGGATACCCGATATCTCTGGGCACCCGAATGGTGAACTCAGCGTATTCTTTTGTAGTCCGCGCTTTCATGTGTCCCTGCATACCGCACCTCCATGATCTCCATTGCGTAATCGTTCACACGCCAGACAGCAACATATCTGGGCGTCCCCTTGTTCAGGTGGCAGTGGTACATGTCCGGATCTTTCCTGCCGGTAACCAGCCTGCCAAAATGGGGCCACTTCGGGACTTCAGGTCCCAGATCTTCCAGGTCGGAAATCAGCATTTCGTATGCGTCCCTGATGGCGGGAGGCAACTTGCCGACCTGCTTCCTGACTTTGTTCGACTCGATAACCTGCCATGCCATGATCCCGCCCCTGTTTGTTGGCATTATACCCATAATGGGGGTTATGAGCAAGCCCCAAAAACCTTTTGAGGACGTGGCGACTCGCTTGCATGTTTGAAGCAGATGTCAAAGTTGTCATTCTAAGCACGTTAGCGCAAAGAATCCCCAATTGCTGGACTTTTGCCGTTTCGCTAAAAAGTCGCTTCACTCAGCATGACCGCCTTCTGGCCCCCTCTCGGAGGGGGCTGTCACGGCGCAAGCCGTGACTGGGGGAGCCGAAACTCTCCTCCGGTAAAAGATTAAAAACTAAAAAACTAAATTTATAGTTTACAATAGAAAACTAATTTTATAGATATATTCCTTGACAGCAACGCGATGGCTATCCTATGGATTGCGGCATGAACAGATACTATCTCACCAATATGCCCTCCGACTGGGACAAAATCGCTCACATCTTTTCGGCGCTGGGCGACGAAACCCGCCAGAAGATCCTGTTGCTGTTCGAGCCGGGGGAATCCATCAGGCGCAAGAGCATCAGCGAACTTTTGCCGCTGAGCCAGACTGCAGTGGCGCACCATTTGACCACACTGGTCCGGGCTGGACTGCTGATCCCCGCCCGGCATGGCAAGGAGATCTGCTACACGCTGGATCTGGAACGGCTGATCGACGCGCTGGACAAGGTTCGCGTCTACGCCGCGGACATGCTGGAGAAGACGGAGGAACGACCATCCTGAGCATCCTCCCGTGTTCACCGCATCACAAAGAGGAGATTTTTTCATGGAGAGAGCTTTCTTCAAACGAATGGCGCCGTTGGGCTCCACTTACATGCTGGGCGCCTTCAACGACAACTTCTTCAAGCAGTCGGTGCTGCTGCTGGCGATCAGCCTCGGCCACGACAACTATCAGGCCTGGGGTACGCTGCTCTTCGCGCTGCCCTTCGTGCTCTTTTCGGCCTGGGGCGGCTGGCTGGCCGACCGTTTTCCCAAGAAAAACATCGTGATTGCAGCCAAATGTGTGGAAGTCGCCGCCATGCTGTTCGGAGCCTGGGGCATCGTGCGGCTCAACTGGGGCGCCATCATGGTGATGCTCTTCTGCATGGGCGGCAGCTCCACCCTGTTCAGTCCGGCGCTGAATGGTTCCATCCCCGAACTTTTCCCCCGCGAAGTGGTGCCAAAGGTCAACGGCATCTTCAAGCTCTGCACCACGATGACCATCCTTCTGGGCGTGATGCTGGCCGGTTACGCGCTGGAACGCACCTGGATCGCCACCGTCATTCCCTTTGGACGCTGGCTGGTGGGCTGCGGAGTGATTCTGGCGGCCATCCTTGGACTGATATGCGCCTTCTTCATCCCCTCCTGGTCCTCGCCCGTCAACCGCACGGCGCCCTTCCCCTGGCTGGGCGCCTGGGATTCGGTGCGGGATTTCTGGAAGTTGCGCTCGGATCGGGCACTGACGCTCACCATAATTGCCGATATGTTCTTCTATGCGCTTTCAACGCTGGCCCTGCTGGAGATCAACGCCCTGGGGATGGATGAACTGGGTTTCAGCATGACGCTGACCAGCCTGCTGCCGGTGGCGCTGATGGCGGGTATCTGTGCGGGATCGCTTCTGGCCGCCAAAGGCACGCCGGAAAGCTGGAAGAACTGGCTGGTTCCCGCCTGCGCCGGCATCGGCCTCTCGCTTGCGGCCGCGGGCGCCAGCGCCTGGTTGCCCCTGCCCAAAATGGCACATTTCTGGTGTCTGATGGCGATCTACGGTGTTGCGGGGCTCTGCGGCGGTTTCTACATTATCCCGGTTTCAAGCTTCATTCAGGTACGGCCTTCCGCTGGCGAAAAGGGACGGATTCTGGGCACTGACAACTGCCTGGTCTTCGCCGCCATCATGATGGCCGGACCGACTTATGGACTCATAAGTGTCTTTTCGGCATCAACCGGCCACCTGTTGGTGGGAGCAGCCACCCTGCTGGTTACTGCGGCCTTTTTCCTGCACATCAAAACGCTTCCGGAGGAAAATTCCGATGGCCCGTCCAAGCCGGCCCCTTGCTCCAAAAGCCTCGCGCGGCTGCTGCGCCTTCTGGTTGCGCTGCGCTACCACGTGACAGTCGAAGGGCTGGAAAAAATAAAACCCGACGGACGGCCCCTGCTGTTTTTGCCCAACCATGCGGCCCTCACCGATCCAATTATTCTCTACAGCCAGCTCGCCCACCTGCAGCCGCGTCCGCTGGCTGATGAAGGCCAGCTCAACCGCCCGCTGGTGCGCACCCTGACCAGTCTCACCCGGCCTGTCACCAAACCCGATCTGCGCGCCACAAACGGCAGCCGGCGCGCGGTCCGCGCTGCGGTGGAAGAGGCGCTCAAGCGCTGCGCGGACGCTCTAAACTCGGGAGATAACCTGCTCTTCTACCCGGCAGGCATGCTGACCCGCGACGGTTCCGAGCATCTTGGCGCCAACAGCGGCGTTCAACGCCTGTTGGCGGCGGCACCGCAAACCCGCGTCATTCTGGTACGCACGCGCGGGCTGTGGGGCTCCTCCTTCAGTCACGCCGAAGGCCAGCCCGACACCATCCGGGGCATGCTGCGCGGCGCCCTGCTTGTGCTGGCAAACCTCATCTTCTTCATGCCCAGACGCCAGGTGCATATCCACATGGAGGAACTGCCGCAGGCGGGACAAATGGCAGCGCAAAGTCTCCAGGACTTCAATCGCGCATTGGAAACCTGGTATGGCACGGAAAGCGGCGAAAAGGCGCTGGTGCCCTACTTCTTCTGGCAGGGAAGCAAACCCAAAGCGCTTGCCGCCGCACCCCAAACGCAAACAACGCAAAAGATGGAACAGGCCGTTTCCGAAGCGCTTCGCCGCGAAGTTTACGACATCATCTTGCAGAGCGTGGACAGCGCAAACACTGTGGAACTTTTTCCTGAAACCCGCCTTGGCGCAGATCTGGGCATCGACAGCCTGGGGCTAACCGAACTGGCAGCGCGTCTGGAAGAAGTGCAGGGATATCGCATCGAGCGGCTGGAAAAGCTGGTGACCGTGGAAGACTGCGTGCTGGCGGCAGCGGGCCTCATGGCGGATGGCGAAAAGATGCCGGAAGCGCCCAAAGAATGGTTTGCGCGCGATGCGGCCCCCGAACTGCGGCTTGAGGTGCCGCCCGCCGACAATCTGCCCCAGGCCATCCTGCGGCAGGCGCGAAAGGATCCTCAAGGACTGATTGTGGCCGACGCGCAGGGTACCATGAGCTGGCACGAATTCTGGCTGAAAGTCCAGGCGCTGGCGCTGCTGCTGCGCCGCCGTTTCCCGGAAGAAAAGCGCATCGGCGTGATGCTGCCCTCATCAGGTGCGGCGACCTTAAGCTGGCTTGCCGTGCTGCTTTCCGGAAAGACGCCGGTCATGCTCAACTGGACGGTGGGCCCGGCCAACTTCGCCCACTGTCTGCACCTGACCGGCCTTTCCGTCATCATGAGCGCTCGCGCGATGCTGGAGCGGCTCGACGATCAGGGCTTTGATGTTTCCAATGCCGCCCCCGGGGATTTGCGCTGGTTCTTTCTGGAGGAAGAGGCGCGTGCGATGCCCCTCACGCTGAAAGCAGCAGCCCTCATCCGCAGCCGCCTGGCGCTGCGCGGCTGGGAGCGGCTCGTCCTGCCCCGGCACATGTCCGAAACCGCCGCAATTCTCTTTACCTCCGGCTCGGAGACCGCGCCCAAGGGGGTGCC